>DASPSM010000094.1:0-9178 GCA_035623955.1 Planctomycetaceae bacterium | reverse complement strand
TGCTCAGGGCCTCACGCTCGTTCGCGAGCACATGCACCGGCGCGTAGAGGTCGGGGGGCAGTTCCACCGCCCAACGCGCCGCACCAACGTCGATCTCGCGCGGAAGGACTCCGTTCCGGGCCGCGTTGACTGCGAAGGTCGAAACGGCCGTATCGCGCGGCGGGAAGGTCCAGCTCCGCCCGCGTTCGCCGACTTCGTCGAGCAGATCGGCCAAAACTCCCTCGCGGTCCCCCAGTCGCCCGCGAGCCTGGCCAAACCGGCGGCGGAATCCGGCGCGCTCCGCGCGAGCCAGGTTGAAATCTCCTTCGACGATGCTCGCCATGACGAGGCGGGCGGCAATCTCGGCCGGATCGGTTTGCGGATCGGGATAGCGCAGCGCGGCCCCCAGGGGTTCGGGCGTCGACGACTCGGGGGGCACGAGCAGCTGCGACCAGTAGCCGCGAGCGGCGGTCAAGTTCCCCGACTCCCACGCCCATTGACCGAGGGTGAGCAGCGCCTGCTCGGTGCTGCGGGCGACGTACATCTTGTGCACGAGCAGTCGCAGCGCCGCTTCGTCACGATGGTGAATGGCGTCTTCGAACGCGGTCTTTGCGGAATCGTCGATCGTCTTTCGCGCCACGACGAGCCCTTCCGGCGGCAGCGCGGCCAGCAGCATCTGGGCATAAAGGTCGACGTTGAGGTAACGACCGTGGCCGATCGAAACCAAGGAGCCGGCATCGTTGGCGGCGACCTGGCGAATGAGCTCGATCCCTTCGCTCCAGCGCTTTTCGCTCAGGTGTACGCGCGCCAGCTCCAGTTGCCGCTGCGCGGTCAAGTTTGTCGCGATCGCGACTGATTCGCGAAATCGGGGCTCGAACGCAGGTCCGGCCGGCGCCGCTGCTGCCGGCGGCACGCTCGACGGGCGCGCCTGATTGGCATTCGGCTGCTGACCTCGTGCCTGCGCGAGCAAAGACGGCAGCAACAACGTCAGGCAGCCGATGGCGGTCCAGAAAGGGCCGCGACTTGGGCTCTTCGCGCTGGCCGCACGCCCACCCACAAAGCTATCCCTCGCGCAGCTTGTAACCAATGTAAAAGATGATGATACCCACCACCGTGAGGACCGGCATCACGACCAGCGGAATGCCGAAGTCCAATTGCCAGAGAATGAGCATCAGCAACAGCGTCATCGCCGCGACTTGCAGGAGATATCCGATTTGCCGTCGCATGGAATTGTCGAGTGGGCCTACTTCTTCTCGAAATTCGCCACGGGCACGGTGATCGTCGCCGCGTTCCCCAGTTGAGTGGTCTTGCCCGCTTCGACCGTGACTGGAATCGAGCGCTTGCTCGGGCCGAATACCCAGCCGGCCCGCTCGTGCCAGACCAGCAGTTTGTGCTCGCCGGCCGGAAGGTTCTCGATTTTGAACTTCCCCTCTTTGTCGGTGATTGCCGCGTACGGGTGATCGATGATCAGCCAGCGGGCCTCCATCCAGGTGTGGATGTCGCACTTCACGGTCGTGGGCATCTTTTCCGGCAGACTGAACTGCCATTTGACGTTGCCTGAGCGGTCGTTCGCTGCGATCGCCTCGTTCTTGCCGTCCTGCCGGATCGGGAACACATGAGTGTTGTGCGAGATCGGATCGTCCGAGAGGATCTCGATCGTCTGGTCCGTGCGCAGGATCAAGGCGTGCGGAATGAACCGGCAGTTCTTCTGGTCGAACTTGACCACCTTTTCCTTGCTCTCTTTCAGCTCTGCCGGCATGTCGGACGGCGGCTTCTGCAGGAACACGAAGATGTTGGCGATCCCCTTGGTCGCGGGGTCGACGACGAGCGACTCGTCCGGCACGTTCTGCTTCGCGCAGACTTCCGGATTTTTCACGGTCGTATCCCCCTCTTTGACCAATGGGGCCAGCGTCGGAATGTCCCCTTCGAGAAGGAACTGCCCCACGACGGTCCCGGTGTCGGCGGCATTGACGCGACCGGCGTTTGCGCTAGAGAGGGCCAGCACTCCGATAATCGCAGACACGGCAACAGCACGCATGGTGATTCCTCTTATGGGCGGCAGGCACAGCCTGCCCTACGGATGCAAGGCTCGATCGATGGAGCGAATCGGTTGAAACGGGGGACTCCAACGCGATCTTAGCGTGTCGCTCTCAAAACCCCCAGTCGTAGCGGTCGATGTTCTCTTTAGTAAACTTGAGGGGCTCGGTCGACATGATGACGGTCGTTGGATCGCGCGGGCTGAACGTCAGGGGAGGCGAGCCGTTCACCGACTGGCTCGCTTTGGGCGAATTGCCTTCGACCAGGGCCACCGCCAGGCGGACGGTCAAGTCACCCAACTGCCGGGGATCCCAAAGGAAGAAACTTTGGAGCACCCCCTCCTTGAGATAAGCCTTGGTCGGGGCGGGGGTCGTGTTGCCACAGAGCGCCACCTTTCCCGCCTTGCCGGTGCGTTTGAGCGCCTCCGCCGCGCCGGGGACGGAATTCGAGTCGAACGCGATCATCCCCTTGAGATTCGGGTGGACGTTGAGCAACGTCTCGACCAGCTTGCGTGACTTGTCGACGTCCTCCTCGGTGACCACCGTGTCGACCTTCGTCAGCTTGGGATACTTTTCGGCGGCGCGAGCTTCGGCGTAGCGACGCCACGTATTCAGGTTCTCGGCATTCAGGCTGGCGATCACCACGGCCCATTCGCCTTCTTCGTGCATCTGCCGGGCGATCTCGTCCATCAGCGCTTCGCCGAGCCGCTTGTCGTCGACCTGGTTGACCATCAGATCGCGACCGCTGTCGGGAGCATCGCTGTCCCAGGTGAGCACTTTGATTCCGTGTTGTCGCGCCTCGTCGACGACGCGCTTGATCGCCTTCGGTTCATTGGGTGCCACGCAGATGGCGTCGACTCCCTGGCGAGTCCAGGCTTTGATGAAATTGTTTTGATCGCTCGCGCTGGGGTCGGTCGGACCGTCATAGACCAGTCGAACGCCCAGCTCGGCAGCCGCCTTCTTGGCCCCCTCTTCGCAGGCCCGGAAATAGGCGATATTCGTCAGCTTGGGGAGCATAGCGATGACGATCTGATCGCGCGGCTTGGGCGCGCCGGATGCGTGGTTCGCGCCTGTGCCCGTCGCCGCGGGCTCCTGCCCACAGCCGGCAAGCACAATCGCCAAAACCGCCAGGATGCTCAACCGCCCCGGCGAGCCGCCAGCGCAAGCTGGCGGGAGTCTCCGATCGTTATCCAACAAAGCATCACGTGGCGGACCAAGCGCGCTGATCATTCTCATACCGTACAAAGTCGACTCGTCCACCGACAACGCTCAACGCAGTCGCCGTTCGCTCGGCCGCGCGAGTCGCGTGTTGAGCCAAACCCCAACGAGCAGCAGTGCGCCGAGCAGCACGAACCGCAGGTTGCCGAACTTGAATGGCAGTCTCTCCTGAATCCAAGAATTCGAGCCGGCCTGCAAACCTTCCACCAGCACGGCGACAAGCAGCACGCCGAGGACCGAACCGACGAGCGTGCCGCGACCACCGGTCACGGCCGTTCCTCCCAGCACAACGGCGACGATCACTTGCAGCTCCAGGCCCAGATATGACGCCTGGCTCGCCGAGCCATCGTGCGCGGTAAAGCAAACGGCGGCCAGAAACGCGAGTACGCCGCTTAGCGTGTAGACCTCGATCAATCGCCGGCCCACCGGAATGGCCGCATAGCGGGCAGCCACACGGTTTCCGCCAATCATCAAGATCTCCTGCCGCCAGCGCGACGCCCAAAACCAACCGCCGCCCAGAAGCAAGACCGCTCCCACGAGCGCAAGCGTGCCCGGCAGCTCACCCAAGCGAGCGTAACCGGGGACATCGAAAAACGGATTGTATTTCGCGCCCCGCAGCGCGGCCTCGCACAGGCCGCGATATAAGAAGAGCGTGCCGAGCGTGGCGATGATCGGCGGGACTTCGCAAGCCGCCACGAGCAACCCATTCACCAGCCCCAGCCCCGCCCCGAGGGCAAGGCCAAGCGGCAGCGCCGTGATCCAGAATCGCGGCCCCGGCTCGAACTTCGAGAGGGCACAGGCGATGAGAGCCGTCATCGACGCGACCGAAAGATCGATGCCGTCCGACATCAGTACGACGGTCATTCCGAAAGCCAAGAGCAACAGCGGAGCCGCCTCGATCAACAGGTCGTTGCCGTACGCTTCAAAGGAAGGCAGCAGATTCGGCCCACCACGCACGCCGGCGAGCGGGGCCAGAATTGCGATCTCGATCACGAGCAAGACGGACAACATCACAAGCTGCAGCGGGAATCGCCTCATCGCAGCTCCTCCATCAACTTGCGCCGACGGCCCAGCGCGCAGTCGATCCCGATCACAGCCAGGATGGCGGCACCCTGCACCGCGGTCCGCCAGTATTCATCGACGCCGGCGTAGAGCATCGCCGGTCCAAGGAGATATAAGAACAACCCGCCCAGCGCCGTGCCCGCCGCGCTCCCCTGCCCGCCGAAAATGCTCGTGCCCCCCAGAACGTTGGCGGCAATCACGCTCAGCTCGAAGCCCGCTCCCAGGCGCGCCGGCTCGATCGTGATGTGGTTGGTCACGTCGAGCACCGCCGACAGCCCCAAAAAGATTCCCCCGACCAGGAACGCTCCGAACAGAATCCGCGCGGGCTCGAGGCCGCTCAAGCGGCAAGCCGCTTCCGAGTTGCCCAGTGCGAGCCACATCCGCGGCGTCTTGGCGAAACACTCTCCCCAGAGCGCGAGCACCAGGGCCGCGAGCAGAATCCAACCGGCGTATAACTCTCCCGGCCGATGGTAGGCATCTCCGGTGAGCGTGAATTGCTGGCCAAAACCGTGGGAGGCCACTTCCGCAAGAATCAGCGCCAGCCCGCGATAGAAGGCCAGGCCGGCCAGCGTGACGATGATCGCCGGAATCCGCAGCAGGCGGATCAGCCACCCGTTATAGGCCGACAACCCGAAGGCGGTGACAAAGCAGGCGGCAAAGCAGCCCCCCGGCCCGACGCCGCGCGCATGCAGCACGCCGAAGACGGTCCCCGCGACGCCCAGAATCGAGCCGACCGAGAGATCCATCGCTCCGCAGCAGATGATCCCGGTTTGTCCAAGGGCAGCCAGAATGCTTGGCGCGACATTGGGCGCCATGCGGCCCACCTCGTCGGCGAAGGAAGCCCGGCTCTGGGCCGCTTTCCACCATATGAAGCCAAGCAGGACTGCATCGCCCGCGACGAGAAACACGATTCGCCGCCGCACAGATTTGGGCAATCGGAGCCAGAACGACCGCAGAAGCCCACCCGACGCACTCATGAGGGGCGCAGCTCCGGGCCAGGTTCGGTTCCGCGCGCCGCCTCCCGCGAGTAAAGGCCCGAGGCGGCCAGGATCACATTGTGTGAGGTCATTTCGGGGCCCCGTAGCTCGGTCTCGACCGTCCCGCGATTCATCACCAGGATTCGGTCGCTCATCCCGACAATCTCGCCGAGATCGCTCGAGATGAACAGGATGGCTTTCCCGCGCGCCGCCAGCTGATCGATGAGCCCGTGAATCTGCGCTTTGGCCGCCACATCGACGCCGCGCGTCGGCTCGTCGAGAATCACCACGCGCGGCTCGCGCTCGAGCCAGCGCGCCAACAGCGCCTTCTGCTGGTTGCCGCCGCTCAAGGTTGCGACCGGCTGCGAGAGAGCCGTGGCGCGGATGGCATAGCGCTCGATCGCCTCGCGGACGCGGGCCCACTCGCGGCGGCCGCGGATCATTCCCCATCGCGTGAGCTGATCGGAAAATCCAATGCTGATGCCGGCCTCCAGCGGATGGTCGAGCACAAAACCCTGCCGCTTGCGCTCTTCAGGAATGTAAACGACCCCCGCGCGCAGCGCGTCGCGCGACCGGGCGGGTCGCCAGTTTTTTCCGTCCACGCGCATCATGCCGCGTTCGACTCCGTACAGCCCATAGATAGCCCGCGCGAGCTCCGAACGACCGGCTCCCACCAGGCCCGCCAACCCGACGATTTCGCCGGCCCTCACTGCCAGGCTGACATCATGAAACAGACCCCTGTGTGAGATGCCCTCCAATTCCAAGAGGGGCGGGCCGAGGTGGCCGCCGCGGGCGTGCGGATAAACCTGCTCGAGCGGACGGCCGACCATCTCGTGCACCAGCCGCACCGCGTCGATCTCGCCGGTCCGATGGACGCCAATGAGTGCCCCGTCGCGCAGAACGGCGATCCGATCGGTCAGTTCGAAGATTTCGTCGAGGCGGTGAGAGACGTAGAGGATCGCGACCCCCTGCTCGCGCAGCCGTCGTAAATGTGAAAACAGGCGTCGGACCTCGGGCTCGCTCAAGCTGGCGGTCGGCTCGTCCAGGATGAGCAATCGGGCCCGCCGCGCCACAGCACCGGCAATCATGACTTCCTGTTTCTCGGCAGCGGTCAGCTCTTCGACCATGCGATGCGTCTCGATGGCGACGCCAAACTGCGTGAGCCGCCGCCCCGCTTCGGCATGGAGCGCCGGCCAGTCGACGCCACCCCACGGGCGGCGCGGCCACCGCTCGCCCAACATCAGGTTTTCCGCCACCGCTAAATGAGGAAAACAGTCCAGCTCTTGCTGCACGGCCGCGATCCCCGCCGCCAGCGCCTCACGTGGCGACGTCAACGCCACCACGCGCCCACCCAGGCGGATCGTTCCGGCATCGGGCGATTCAACACCGCTGAGAAGCTTGATGAGAGTCGACTTTCCGGCCCCGTTCTCACCGACGAGCCCAAGGATCTCGCCGACCTGGACGGTCAAATCGACGTCCCTGAGCGCTGCCACTCCTGCGAACGACTTGGCGAGTCCAGAAAGCTGAATTAAGGGGTCGGGCATGAATCGAAGCGATCTCGCCGCAGAGGCGGGTCTCAAGGCGCGGAACGGGGCGCGCGGGCCGTTGACGCACGATCCGCGGCCATCGCCAGCGCCCCGTGCACGACGACTTCTTCGCCGAGTTGTGGCGCGAGGATTTCGTATGAATCACGCAGCGGCGGGAAAACGTAAGTGCGGACGTATCTCCGGACGGGCTCAAAGAAAACCGCCTCGCCAGCTAGCGAGACACCCCCTCCGACGATCACGGCTTCGACCGCCACCAGTGTGATCACCTGCGCGATGGCCCAGCCGAGAGCCTGGCAGGCCCGATCCATGGCCGCATGGGCGAGTGCGTTTCCGGTTGCGGCTTCTTCCGCGATCATTCTTGCCGTCAGCTTTTGTGGCGTCCTTTCACAACGAGTTAAGAGCCGAGATGCATGCCGGTCGTCGAGTGGCGCCGTGGAGAGCCATGTCCGAGTCACGCTTTCAATTCCCGGTCCGGCGGCGAGCGATTCAACCGTTTGACTCGGCTCGGTCGCGTCCAGTCCCGGCCGCATGTGGCCGATCTCGGCGATCGCCGGACGTTGCGAGCCAAACAGCATCCCGTCCAGCACCAGACCACCCCCGACTCCGGTGCCGACCGTGACGTAAAACACGCTCCGCTTTCCGCGGCCGGCCCCGAATCGCGCTTCGGCGAGGGCAGCCATGTCGCAGTCGTTTCCCAAGAACGTCGGCACGCCGAATTGATCGCTGCACCACTGGGCCAGCGGGAAATTGTCCCAGCCTTCGACCTGGTGGCTTTTCGTCACGATGCCGGCCGACGCGTTGATTGGCCCGCCGAAGCCAAAACCGATCGCTTCGATGGGAAATTCGGAAAACAATTGCCGTCCGGCTTCGGCAATTTGCTCACGAATTGCTTGCGCTCCGCGGCGAGCATCGACGTCAAGTCGGCGGAAGCCGGCAAACGGCGGACCGGTCCCGTTTCCCACGCCCAACTGCAGCTTCGTGCCGCCGATTTCGATTCCGAGAAACATCGCGCGCTTTCAGCGAATTCGCCTGTCGTGCTGGCGCGGTTCAGACAACCAGCCTTCTTACGCCCGCCGTTCGGGCTCGCCGTCGGCTCCGTAATGCAGCAACGAGAAGACTTCATAGGGGGCCAGACGCTTCCGCCCATTCAGCGCGTCCAGCTCGATGATGAACCCGGCGCCAACGACTGTCCCGCCGACGCGCTCGACGATCCGGATGCAGGCTTCCATGGTTCCGCCGGTGGCCAGCAGGTCGTCGATCATCAGCACGCGCTCGCCTTTCGAGATCGCATCGCTATGCATCTCCAGTGCGTCGGTGCCGTATTCAAGCTCATAGCGGAACGAAAGTGTGTCGAAAGGGAGCTTGCCCGGCTTGCGGATGGGAATAAAGCGGGCCCGCAAAGCCAGGGCCAGCGGAGCGGCGAAGATGAATCCCCGCGCCTCCGCCGCCAGCACGGAGTGGATGTCCGCGCCGCGGTAATGCTCCGCCAGCCGGTCGATGGCCAACTGAAACGCCTCGGGCGCGGCCAACAGCGGCGTGATATCGCGGAAGAGAATCCCCGGCTTCGGGAAATCGGAGATCGAACGGATATATTGCTTCAGGTCGAGTGCCGCGTTCATGGACTCCCCTGGCCGGCCGGGCTTTCCGTCGCAGGTTTGGCCTGTTTGGCTGCCGCTGGCCCGGGCGTCTGTTTCGGGCGGGCACCGGTTGGAGCGGCCAGGTTGTGCCGGGCCCGCGCGACGTCGGCGGCGGCGCACGGATCGTCGGCATAGAGCGCGATCAAGCCGTTCCAGATCTCACGCGCCTCGGAGAGCTTTCCCGCGGCAGCCAGCGTGTCGGCCCGGTCGAGAGCGTCGGCGAGGAACGACAAGTCGCGCGGATGCTTCTCACTTCGTGTGTGCAGCTCGGCCAGCAGCTTGTTGACGCGTTCTCGCTCGGGGCTCTCTTCGGGCAGCAGCGCTGCGAACGCGGCGAGCGTGCGCTCGGCTCCGGCAACGTCGCCGTCATCGTGCTGGTGACGGGCAAACGTAATAACGCGGTCGATCTCCGATCGCGGCTCGCGTCGCCACGAGCTGATCTCGCCGCCGGTCTCCTCGGGCTGCTCGGCGGTACGCGTCCGCGCGCTCACCACTCCGTAGACGATCACGAGGAGCAGAACCGCCAACAATCCGACGAGCACCCAGGTGTTCTCGAACAGTCTCCGCAGGACGCCGCGATCGTGTTCGGCGTCGAACTCGGCGCGAAACAGGTCGCGCATCAGCGTGCCGTGCCCGCCTCCGGATGCCGCTGAGCCGCTCCGCTCCGGGTCGGAGGCGTTGAAGGTCGAGGCATCCTCTGCCACGCCGTGCCCCAGGGTCAG
>DASPSM010000082.1:0-6670 GCA_035623955.1 Planctomycetaceae bacterium | reverse complement strand
CAAATGGGCCTCGACGTCTACGCAGGTTCCTTCACGCGATACTACGCGGGCAATTGGGAGACGGTCGTCCAGAAATTCGGCCGCGAGGGAAACATACCGGTTGTGGTCGTACGCGCCAACGAGCCCGCCGATGCGATCACTGACCCAGAGGTTATTCGCCCCGCGATTCTGTCGTGGCGCGATCAGCTCTCCCAAGCGCTTGGCGCCAACATCACTACGCCGCTCGATTGGGACGAGTCCGATCGCGCTCCTTATTTCACCGATAAGCCAGCGTGGGACTCTTACTCGTCGCTCCTGCTTTGGGCCGCCTATTCTGAACATCCGACGTTGCCTCGACCGCAGGATTGCGTTGAGGACTGGACGACCGACCCGGCATTTCGACGAAGCGCCGATCTCAACTTCAAGACCGAGTTTTCTCAGCTCCTGCGAGGCGTGGAAATCTGGCTGCCGCACGATTTCTCATTCACCTTTCGTGCGGCCGACCCAGTCCAAAATGCAGTCTGCTTCGGGTCATCTGTCGCTCTTTGTGAGCAGCTCGACGAGCTCAATCGCAGAACATGGAACGCCGAAGAGGCCACACTCGCACAGTGGCGGTGGGACGGCGCCGAGCCCAGAGCCCCTCTGGAAACAGGCGCGAGGTTCGCATTCTCGATCATGGCTGAACTGTCTCGGGAGGCGGTCACTCACCACCTGATCCTCAAGCTGGACTACTAAGGAGCCTAGCCATGGTTTCCAAGCGAATGCGTGCTGCCTTTGTCCGCGGTTTCAAGCAACCGCTCGTGATCGAAGAGGTGCCGGTGCCCGAGGTTGTCCCCGGGCGCGTGCTGGTCAAACTTGCGGCCTGTGGCGTGTGCCACACCGATCTGCACGCCGTCGACGGCGACTGGGCGTTCAAGCCGAGCCCTCCGTTTATCCCGGGGCACGAAGGCGTCGGGCACGTGGCCGCTGTGGGAAGCGGAGTCCGCTCGGTCAAAGAGGGGGATCGCGTCGGAGTGCCGTGGCTCTACACGGCCTGCGGCCATTGCCGCTATTGTCTGACGGGATGGGAGACTCTCTGTCGATCGCAGCAATGCACCGGCTACACCGTCAATGGCTGCTTTGCCGACTACGTGCTGGCCGACCCGGACTATTGCGGGCGGCTGCCGGCGGATCTTGGTTTTGCCGCAGCCGCGCCGCTGCTCTGTGCCGGCGTGACTGTCTACAAAGGATTAAAACAAACCGGAACGCGACCAGGGCAGACGGTCGTGATTTCGGGCATCGGCGGTCTGGGCCACCTGGCGGTGCAATACGCCAAGGCGATGGGGCTCTCGGTGATCGCGATCGACGTCGGCGATGACAAGCTCGAGCTGGCGCGCGAGTGCGGCGCGGAGCACACCATCAACGCGAAATCAGCCGACCCCGTGGCCGAGGTTCAAAAACTGTGCGGCGGGGCCGACGGCGTCCTCGTCACTGCAGCGTCGCGAGCCGCGTACGCCCAGGCGGTGGGGATGGTCGGCCGGCTCGGCACGCTGGTGCTGATCGGTCTGCCGGGGGGGACGTTCGAGGTCGACATTCTCGACATGGTCGGCTCGTGCAAGACGATCCGCGGTTCGAGCGTCGGCACGCGAGCCGACCTGGCCGAGGCGCTCGAGTTTGCCGGCGACGGCAAAGTGAGCGTCCACTACAGCACCGACAAGCTCGAGCACATCAACGCCATCCTCGACACCATGCGCCAGGGCCGCATCACAGGCCGCGTGGTCCTCACATTGGCGGAATGAAGCGCACCGGGGCGGAGTCGCCAGTCCTTTCAGAACCTCACGCCGATGCCGACGTTGACGAAGAAGTTGGCCGCGTCGTTGTTCAGTCCCCAGCCGGTTCGCACGCCGATCTCGCAATCGCGTGTGACCAGATAATGGATGCCGGGGCTGAAGTATTGCGGATTATTCGGGGTCGCGCGATTCTGGGAAAAGATCCCGAAGTACTCGGCGTGGATGTTCCACGCTTCACCGATGGGAACCTTGAGCACGACCGAAGGCGCCCACTCGTTGAAGTGGTCGCCTTCTTCGTCCGCTTCGATGTAGCGGATCGACGAATCGAGGTTCCAGCCGTTCGGCAGCGTCCAGCCGAAAGCGTAGCCCACATCGAGTTCGGTCGCCGTTTCGGGGCCCGAGGTGGGGGTGGTCGCCTGCACGATCACAACCGAACGGGGGACCCAATCGTGCTGCTTGGAAATCCGGACTTTGATTCCGTAGAGGACGTTCGAGTCGTTGCTGCGTCCGGGCGTCTCTTCGTCGCTCCCCAGCTCCCCGCCGCTGACCGCGCCGCTGCCGCCCGTTTCGTAGTTCCCGCCGAGGCGCAGTTCCAGCCAGTCGGTCAAGCCGATGCGCGCCAAGACCTCGGGAAAACTGTCGCGACCCGGGCCGACCCGGTTATCGATGAACGTGTACGACGATTCGACGATGGCTCGGCCTTGGCCAACGACCGTCGCCGCGGGCGTAAACGAGTCCCGGTCCGTTTCAAGCGGCTCTTCGTCGGCGTTGGTTTCGTTGGTACGGAGTCCCTCAGCGGTCGAGCCTTCAAGGGCGGCTGCGAACGGGTCACGAGTCTCTTGCGCCGTTGCTGTCGAGCCTGCCAGCAGCACGCCGAGGATTGCCGTCACCCAAACTGCGCCGAGCGGGAAGCGAGAACTCAGGAGGCACCGGGAAGTCGTCATCGCGCTCTCGGCAGGTTTCGCCGTCACGAGTGACAGGTCGGTCGCATGGCGATCAAAGATCGACTTTCGCGTTGAGGACCGTTCGTTCTTCTTCTTTCTCCGAAACTTCGCCCCAAGACGAGCCGCGGCGAAAAGCCCCATTTCTCAAGTGGACGCCAACCGCCCCGGGTGCAGGGGCAAGCCCCTGCCTAGAAGTCGATCTTGGCGTTGATGCCCAGGACGAGCGACGTGTCGATCCCTTGGCGATTGGGCGGCAACGTCTCTTCGCGGGCGGGGAAAACGACTTGCAGGTCAGGCGTCACGTGAAACCAGGGGGTGATCCCGATGGTGTAGAACAATTCGATGGCCTGGTCGTCGGTGAGCGGCAAAAGGGCCGGAGCGAAGTCCCGCACCGGCGACGAATACCGCGTAAACGCATAACCCACGCCGATCCGGTCGTTCGGGCGACTGGTGATCGGGCTGCTGCCGTAAAGCGCCACGTTCGCGGTGAAGCGGAGCGGGCTGGGGCCGTCGTCGGCGACCCCGATATTCGTGTAGACGCCATAAGCGTGTTTCGGGTTGCTCGGGTCGGCCCACAGCTCTTGGGTCCCGGTGTAGAAGACGCACCACGAGTCACGCACGAATTCCGGGACGATCACCAGCCCTTGCTCCGGATCGAAGTAAGCCGTGGGCGACAAGCTGTTGTAATTGCCCGTGCTGAACGTGCCCGAAACTCCCTGGCTCCCGCCCAAGCCGAAAAACTTCGTCGGCACCGTCAGGTTCGCAAAGATCGTCGCCCCGTTGCTGAAGAATGTGTTGAAGCCGGTGGTCGTCGGCGTGTTGTTCGTGTCGAGCACCATCAGGGTGAAGACCGGTATGCCGTCTTGAAGCACGGCGGCACCGGCCCCGAGTGTCGAGTAGGGGACCGTCCGGGCAACGACGAGGGGAAACGACATGCCCAGGTTCCAGAAGCCGTCGAACAGCCGGTCGCCGGTAAAGGGCATCTTGAACTCGTCGAACATGTTGATCTTGCCGGCGAACGTGACAAAGTTTTCCGACAAGGCCTGCGTGAATTTCACGGCCGTGAGCGCGGTCTCGGACCCCGTTGCCTTGGGAGTGATCTCGGGCATGTTGACGGGAATAATCGCGCCCGTATCGCCGTTGACCGTGTCGCCATAGCGGGTTTCGCCGTGCAGCGTGATGAAGAAGCCCTTCCAGAGCCCCAGTTTTTCGCCGTCGATATTGATGAAATAGTCGTCGCGGCCGGAATACTCGGCGACGTCGTGGATGCCGCCGGTCGCCACTCCCTGGTAGTAGTTGTAGTTCATGACGTTGAAGGTAATTCCATGGGCGGCCAGCTCGTCCCGGACGCCGCACAGACTGCCCAACAGGTACGGTCGCGTGCAGCAATCGCCGTCGAAGGGCGACGGCGTGCAGGCCGGCGCTTGAACCAGGCTCTGGCAGGGCTGTGCCGAGCTCGCGTCGGTCGGGGCGGTCGCGGCCGAGAGGATCAGTTGGTCGCCGGGCGGCTGCCAGATTTGCTCGACGGTCGCCGCCGGGGGGGCTTCTGCGATGGGCATCAGCGGTGCGCTCGCGTCGAGTCCGGTGTCATCGCAGCGGCCGGAGCGAGTGACGTTCACGAGAACCAAAACGACTGCGGAAATTCGGATCAGGGATCGCATCCTGCTCCCCTTCTGGCACGATTGAGCACGGCCCGCCGAAATCGCCGAAAAATGCCGGCGCGACGGTTTCATCGGTTGGCGCGTCGGTATCACTTCGAGACCGTAAGGAGAGGCGGCAGAACCGGAGTGCGCGAATCAACCGGACCCCAGAAACGGTCGTGTTGTCCCGGTTATTACGACTTTTCGGCCGGGCCTGGGAGCGACCCGTTTGAGTCGTCATCTGCGGGTCAGTCTGCCGCTTGGGCGCAGTGGTTACCCGTCTTCCAGGCGGCAAATTTCGTCCGCGGCGGTGGGCGTCAGGGAGTAGTCTGCCACCGTGCGGGCCGAGAGACCCTCGGCATTTGAAGGTTTCCACAGCAGAGCCACGGTTCCGACCGACAGCGGAACAAGGCTGAACGGGTCCAACCAGATCGGCGTCAGGTCTTCGCGGCTGCCGGCATAAACGCCCCGTCTTAAGAACGCTTGCACGACCTCCCGCATGATTCGAGTGCGAGAGGCATTTTCGGCGGCGAGGCCAAGCAGCGTCGCCAAAAGGCTGTGGCTGCGAACGCCGGCGATTCCGGATTTCACCCCGACGTCCCTGAAGGATTCGCCGAGCGACAAGCGAACGAGAATATCGGGAAGGTTCACGCCGCTGAGCACGGCGTTCATCGGCTCAACGAGCCTCGGGTTTGCCTCGATGTAGAGGGGCTGATTGGTCGCAGGATCATAGAAGTAATCGACCGCCAAAGCCCCGTGCCACGACAAATTCCCGCCCAGCTGAGTCATGTGAGTCTGGACGATCGGGTGCTGCTCGCTGAGGCGAGCACTCTGGCTCCCTCCCATGCCGACAGACCGCTGGCTCGTGCAGTGAATCGCGACGAGAGATCCGTGCTCAAACACGGTTTGAACCTGACACTGCAGGCCCGTCGCGGTCTCTTGGATGACGAGTTCCGTCCGCCCATCGAGATCACCCCGGGCTTCCAGTTCGCGAATGACGCCGGCGCGCCTGGCCGCGTTGTCCACGCGCCACACGCCTCGGCCGGCCGTGCTGTAGGGGTGCTTGACGTAATAAGGAAAGTCAGACTCGGCTTCCAGGTCCGCCCGGCTGCGAGCAAATCGCGTTATCGGCTGAGGGATCCCTGCTTCCGCAAACACCTTGGCAAAGGATGCCTTGCTTTGCAGCCGCGCAAATCGATCGAATGCGGGCAAGGCGATCCCGACTCGCGGCGCGAGGCTGCGTTCGATGCGCGCGAACAGAAAGGCCTGATCGTGCGTGGGAAGAAGAACGTCGTACTGATCCTCTTGAAGCCGTTCGAGGATGAATTGCCGGTACGCCAGCGGATCGGCTCCAAAGACGGGGGACCGATAAAAGCGATGGATGAACCGCGAGAATCGGCTCAGGCACAGGCCATTGGGGTCACAGACGTCGATCTGATAGCCAAGCGGCCCCAAGGCCGACAGCGCTTGCCGCGCAGAAAGGCTCGACCCCTCCGAGAAAAGAACCGAGATGGCCCTTCGCTTGCGCCTCGTAGTGCACCTCGCCACGTTGAATACGCGCGTCCGGCCATCTGGAGTGCGGCCGGGCTTTGCCCAAAAAAGGGGACTGACCCCCTACCGGAAGGGCAAACCAGCTTTCCAGCCACAACGGGTCAGGGGTCTGTCCCCTTTTTTGGGCCGCCGTCATCGCAGCGGCCGGAGCGACTGACGGTCACGAAGACCAAAACGACTTGTGGAAACGCGGATCAAGGATCGCATCCTGCTGCCTTCTTTGGCAATTGAGCGCGACCCGTTTGAGTCGTCATTCGTAGACCAGCTCTGATAAGATCAGAGATTGATTCCCACGCCTGCCCGAAAACCCCGCCAGGAGAACCCGCTGATGAAACCGCTTGCGATCGTGTTGGCACTCTTTGTGATTGGGTTTGGAATGAAGTCGGCTCGCGCGATTGACGTTGGCGACAAAGCGCCGAGCTTCGAGGGGACCGACGATCAGGGCCATTCGTGGAAGTCGGCCGACCACGTCGGCAGAGGCGTGCTCGTCGTCTACTTCTATCCGGCCGACCTCACCGGCGGCTGCACCAGGCAGGCCTGCGGCTTCCGGGACGAGTTGCCGACCCTCACCGGCAGGGGGATCGAAGTCGTCGGCGTGAGCGGCGACTCGGTCGAAAATCACCAGCTCTTCAAGCAGGTCAAGAATCTCAACTTCACCTTACTCGCCGACGAGAAGGGGGAAATCGCCAAGGCCTTCGGCGTGCCGCTGGGGAAGGGCAACATCTTCAAATACAAGGCGTCGGATGGCGAAACGCACGTGCTCAAGCGCGGCGTCACGGCCCAGCGC
>DASPSM010000079.1:0-6621 GCA_035623955.1 Planctomycetaceae bacterium | reverse complement strand
GACCGCTGGATCTCGGCGATCGAAGGGCGCCCCGGCAACCCGTCGGTCGTGCATCACATTTTGTTCTACATCGTTCCGCCGGACGGCAGCCACGTCAAATTCCTGCGTCCGGACGACACGTTCCTGGGAACCTACGCGCCGGGCATGCAGCCGGAGGTCCTCCCCGAGGGCTTTGCCCGTCCGGTTCCTGCCGGCTCGAAGTTCCTGTTCAGCGTGCATTACACGCCCAACGGCACGCCGCAAAAGGACCTCAGCTACATGGGCATCAAGTTCGCCGACCCCGCGTCGGTGGTCCGCGAAGTGACGATGTCGAGCGCGTTCAACAAGCAGTTTCGGATCCCGGCCGGCGCAGCCAATCACCCGGTCGAGGCCGAATATCTCTTCGAGGAAGATTCGCTCTTGCTCTCGCTGATCCCGCACATGCATTACCGCGGCAAAGACTTCGTCTTCGAGGCCCATTATCCCAACGGCGACGTGGAGACGCTGTTGTCGGTCCCGCACTACGACTTTGCCTGGCAGACGGTCTATCGGCTCAACGAGCACAAGCTCATGCCCCGCGGCACGGTGATCCGCTGCCTCGCGCACTACGACAATTCCGCGGGGAACCTCAACAACCCCGATCCGAAGGCCGACGTGGCCTGGGGCGAGCAAACTTTCGACGAGATGATGATCGGCTTCCTCGAGGTGGCTCCGGCGGCCACAGGACTGGTGCATCACACCTCGTGGTGGACGCTGTTGGCGGAGCAGCTCCCCCTCGAAAAGATCGCTGCCATCGCATTGAGCGTGGTCAATGTTGCGCTGATCGGCACCCTCATCTTCGGCACGGCTCGATTCCGAAAAAGAAAGAGCCTGCTCCCCGCGCCCGCTCCCTCACCGGCCATTCCCGAACTTCCGCGCGGCGATGGCTGATCGATCTCGGCACGAAAAGCGAATGGCGATTCGCGTGGGGTATAATGCGACTGAATGGCCGGGCGCGAATCGGGGCGTGTTGACGGATGCCCCCTCACCCCCAGCCCCTCTCCCGCGAGGGGAGAGGGGAGAAGAGTGGCAGCGGTCGAGCTGCTTGGGCAAGAACGCGTCGCGTGCAAATCTTCCCCCCTCTCCCCTTGCGGGAGAGGGGCTGGGGGTGAGGAGGCTTGCCTTCGTTGCGCCCCCAAGCGAGACACCTTGCGGAGAGAGACGTGTACCCGAAGGACGTGCCGATTCCTCCTGGCGAGGAGTGGTACTATGACCTCGCCGGCCGCGTGCACGGGCCCCTCTCCCGGGCCGATCTCGAGGAGCTGCTGAGTCGCTCGGGCGATACCGCCGCGGAAGTGCGCGTGCGTCGCGGTGTCGACGGAGCGTGGACTCCGTTTCAATCGCCGAACGCCGGTCGCGTTCACCCTGCCGGCTCGCTGCCGGACTGGGGCCCGGCTGCGGCTCAACTCCCGGCGCACCGTTCCGCGCCGATCGACTTGGGCGGCTTTTTGCGGAGCCATTGGGAGGTCGGTGCCGCGATCGGCGGGTGGATGCTGCTGAATGCGTTGTTCCTCTTATTCTGGCCGCACGCCCACTCCCGCGAACGCCGTTATCTCGAGACGCTGCGGGCGATCAACACGGAAGTCCAGGAACTGCGGTCGAAGCCGGCCTCCGAAGCAGAATGGCACGAATTCGCCGAGCGGACGCGCGGCACGCTGGCGCCGATGGTGAGCGATCTCAAGAAAACGGCCAGTGCCTCGGAGCCCGTGAAACAGCAACTCTTCTGGTCGGCGCGCGACCTCGTGCCCCGCACGTTCGGTCCGCGGACCAAGGAGCGCGACGAGGTCGACCGGCAGCTCAAACGGTATCTCGATGCGGCCGAGCGCGAGATGGGCGACCGATGAAACGCCCGGTACACTGGGCGGCCTCCCTCGCATCCGATCTTGGTCTCGCGGTTGCGCCTATGAAACTCTCCCTCTCGGTCCGCGTCGCCGAAGCTCCCTGCAAGACGCGGCTCAACGTGCCGTTCGGCGACGTGGTGCAATTGGCCGCGGAAAACGGCTACAGCGCGATTTGTCTGCGCGCGAGCGCCGGCGGGGTCGGCACGCCACGCGAGGAACTGGCGCGAATGCGGGACCAGGTGGCTCGCGCGGGTTTGAGCGTCTCGATGGTGACGGCCGACAGCGACGTCCCGCTCAACAACGAGCGCGGCCCCGACAGCCTGCGGAAGATCGGTCCCAGCCTGGACGTGGCCGAGGCCGTCGGCTGCGACCTGATCCGCGTGTGCCTCAAGACCCGCGCCGACATCGAGTGGGCCAGGCGGGCGGCCGATCTGGCGGCCGAGCGCGGAATTCGCCTGGCGCACCAATGTCACACCACCACTTTGTTCGAAGAGGTCGGGCCGTCGATCGCAGTCCTCGAGGAGATCAATCGCCCGAACTTCGGCCTGATTTATGAGCCGATCAACCTGCTGATCTGCGGCCAGCCTTACGGCCTCGAGACGCTGGAGGCGTTTGCGCCCTATTTGATGAACGTCTACCTGCAGAATCACCGGCTCGATCCGCAAGGCCCGGCCGCGCTCGAAACCTGGTGCCGGGGCGTGCAGCGGTTTTATCACATCCCGATTTGGGAACCGGGCGGAGTCGATTTTCCGAAAGTTTTCCGAGCCTTGCGTGCGATCGGCTACACTGGCTTCGTCACGGTCCACCAGGCCTACGCGGAATTGATGGGCCCACGCGAAGCGGCCGAAAAAAGCGCCCTTTACCTGCGGAGCCTCGCCGATCTCGAGACGCCGAGCGGCGGCGCGCGTGCGCCCAGTTGACGGAATCGGGGACCGGAGTCTTTCTTTGCCGGCCAATCACGCAACCGATCGGAAACAGGGCGGTGGTTGCCTGAACCTTTGCGAAACCCTTATCCATGGGAGCCTCGAAATGAAAGATTGCGCATTTTGGCGGATCATTGCGATTGTGTTCACGCTTGCGGTGCTGTACCTAGGGCACAGCCTGCAAAATGGCGGGATCGGAGGTGGCTTCTCGCTCATCAATCCGGTGCACGCCGGAGGCGTTGCTGTCCAGGGCGCCGCAGTTTTCACGGCAACTGAAGATGGATCCAAGCTCTATGTCTGGTTGCCAGATCCCGAACGTCAACAAGTGAAGTACATCGGAATGTGCAGCGTAAACGGGACTTTCGTCGCAGCACCGGCAAGCAAGCTATCAAATGGGAATCCGCGTTAGCCGCAACACAACTCGCACCCGCAACCGAAATTTACTCCCCTCTCCCCGCTTTGCGTCCGCGCCGGCAGTTTTCGCCGAAGCGGCGGACGCCGACGAGACGGGAGAGGGCCAGGAGTGAGGGGTGGACCTGTGACGCGGAATTGAAGAGAAGCACCGGCCAGCTCACGCTGGCCGCTCGCCGAGTCGCTGTGCGATCCGGCGTCGAAGGCAGTGCGATCCTGGCGAGCGTGGGGCGTGAGCCCCACGGTGCTTCGCCTTTCTTCTCAGTCACGATTCTACGCACGCCCCTCGTCACGCACCTCGGCAGTTCGGAGAAGCACCTCCACGGCCCCCATCAATCCCACGCGTTCAGACCACACGGAATTGAAGAGAAGCACCGGCCAGCTCACGCTGGCCGCTCGCCGAGACGTTGTGCGATCCGGCGTCGAAGTCAGTGTGACCCTGGCGAGCGTGGGGCGTAAGCCCCACGGTGCCTCGCCTTTCTTCTCAGTCACGATCCTGCGTACGCCCCTCGTCACGCACCTGGGGAGTTCAGAGAAGCACTTGGGCACAGGCTGTTGAGATATTTCTCGAGGTTGGTAAAACCGTCGCCGTTGAAGTCGCCGTTGCGGTCGCTTGGATCGTTGGGATTGAGGCCGTGGCTGCGTTCCCACTCGTCAGGCATTCCGTCGCCGTCCGTGTCGAGCGGGGGCTTTTGGCTTTTGAGCACGGGCCAGCCGCCGACCTGGTCCTGCGAGTCGATCAACCGGCCGGTCCGTTCGCGGACGCCCTTCACCAGTCGCTCGTCGGCCGCGTCGCGATGCAGGGACGCCCCCGCGTTTGAGAGCACGCTCTCGAAAGCGTCGCCGGCTGACTGGGTGCGGGGCAAGGCTCCGTCGACGTCGAACTCGCGATCGACGCGGATCCGCTCCAGCGACGTCGGCAGGTAACCGCGGCTCTTCCAGCGGTCGAACGTAATCGACAGATAGTTGTCCTTCGTAAAGGCGTCGTTCCTCTCGAAGAGGTTGCCCCTCAGGAACGCCTTGAGCTGGTCGGGGGTGCCGATCTTCGTCGCCAGCGGATGATTGTCCTTGGGAGTATTCGGCCCGGGCCGGTAGAAGTTGTCGATGAAATTGATGTGGGCGTCGCCCAGATTGGTCGCGCCGCTCAGGTTGTAGACGACGTTGTTGCGGTAATCGACGATCACGCCGGGCCGGGTCTTCGCTCCGCTGGCCAACGTCGGGTGCCGATCCCGGCTGCTGGCGAACAAGTTGTGATGAATCGAAATGTTCCCGGTGAGGTCACGAAACGACGACAGCATCGCGTGCGTCCCCTTCGTGTGAATGCTGCGATTGAGGGCCTCGGCATAGATCGACCACTGCAGGGTGAAGTTCGAGCCACGCCGCAAATCGTGGTTGCTGTCGATCCCCCAGGTCGAGGTGATGTGGTCGAAGATCACGTGATCGACGTCGTTGGTCGTGATGGCGTCGGGATCGCCTTGCGGCTTGTGCTGGTCGCCCAGCCGCACGCGGAGGTAGCGGACGATAATGTGCGACGCCTTCTTGATCTCGAACGTCCAGTCCTTCAGGCAAATGCCGTCGCCCGGAGCCGTCTGCCCGGCGATCGTGAGGAACGACTTGTTGACGACCAGCGACTTTTTCAGCTCAATCGTCCCCGACAGGTCAAAGACGATCGTCCGCGGCCCCGTCGCCGACTGGATTGCGTGCCGCAGCGAGCCCGGGCCGTCATCGTTGAGGTTTGTGACGTGATAGACGTCGCCGCCGCGGCCCCCCTTGGTAAATCGGCCGAACCCTTCGGCCCCGGGAAAAGCGATCTGCGGTTTTGAGTCAGCGCAGGCAGACAGCGCCGCGCCCAGCACGCAAACAAGCCAGGCCGCGGTCACGATTTTTTGGAGTGCCCTGTAGGGCGTCACGTCGAGTAGCGTCATATCGGGCGGGACTCTCGATCTCGGAACTTTTGTTCGGCCTCTTTCCAGAGCGGGCCGTAGACCTCTTTGTCGAAGGGAGGGCAGCCGGTGGGGAATTGGCCGGTTGGATGGTCGCGGCTGCGCATCAAGTTCGTGCAGTACGAGAAGGTGCGGCACGTCCGGAGGTGATCGAGCCCCCCGCGCTCCCGGAGATTTTTGGCGAAATCAGGCTGGGCGAGTGTCGCCCGCCCCATGCCGACGATCGCAACCGATCCGTCGGCGACGTTCGCGGCCGCAGCCTGCATGGCGAACTCCTGCAGCCAACTGTAGCCGCTGCCGACGACGGGCAGATCCGGAACGGCCGCCTGGATCGCCCGGGCCAGCCGAAAATGCCGCAGCACCCCCAAGAGCGGATGCTCGGGCGGCTGGTAGCCATCGATCGGCGGATAGTCGGCCGGCCGCACGACGTGAGGATTGGTGTAAGGAATTCCGGCACTGACATTCAGCAAGCTCACTCCCGCGTCGCGAAGCCACAAGGCCAGCTGCACGGGCTCGCCGAGATCCTCTTTTTGATGATCTTGGGGATCGGTTCCGAACGCGTTCTCAAGCGGCAACGAATGGGGCACCGGCTCCCCGGCTCCGTCCGCAGCCCGGCGATACGGAATGCCGTCGTAGGCGTTAAATCGCGTGGCGAGGATTAGCGACGGGAGTTCCTGCCGAATGCGAGCGATGATCTCCCGCACCAGCCGCGTGCGATTCTCGAAGCTGCCTCCATACCGGCCGGGGCGGTTCCTCGCGGCCAGCAGCTCCGACAACAAGTAGCCGTGACACTGCTTGAGATCGACAAAATCGACGCCGACTTTTGCCGCCAGGCGTGCCGCCGCCACGTAGTCGTCGGCAATCCTGGCGAGATCGTCATCCGACAAGAGAGGAAACGACTCGTCGACGGGCCGGCCGCTGGCCCTGTCGATCGTCAACGGATCGCGGAGCCGATCGTGCGAGGCCAGCAGCGTGCGGCGATATCCGTAGCGGCCCGAGTGCGTGAGCTGCAATCCGACGATCAAATCATCGTCCGAACCAAACGCGTCGCGGTGGGCCCGGCGACAGCGGGCGAGCATCTCTTCGATGGCCGAGGCCGACCGGGAACTGAGCCAGAGCTGCCGCGGATTGGCTCGCCCTTCGTCGCTCACCGCCGTGGCCTCGCCCCAGATCAGCTTCGCCCCCCCTGCTCCGAAGCGAACGTAGCGCCGGAAGGTCAACTCGTCGGGCCGGCCGTCGAGCGTTCCGTCGCATCCCTCCATCGGCTGAACGGCCAGCCGGTTGCCGCACCGCTTGCCGCCGATCGACAGCGGCTGAAACAGCACTTCGTAGCGATCTGAGAAAGCCATCGCCTGGCCGAGGCGTGCCGCGTCGGCCGCCAGAGCTTCGGCAGTCTTGTAGCGAAAAAAGCGGGCCATGAGCGGGCTGCGAAGAGGCCCGGCGCTCGATCGATCCGCCAGTAAAACTCCCTCGAAGCGTTCCCTC
>DASPSM010000027.1:0-3489 GCA_035623955.1 Planctomycetaceae bacterium | reverse complement strand
GCTAATCTGAACCCAGCGGCGACCGTTCGATCGAGCGCAGCGTCCGCCAACCCCTCACAGGGGCCAATTGGCGTTCGGATCGAAATTGACGATCTGGGTTCCCGGTCCCGTCGGAATCTGGGGACGCAGGTACGGCTTGCTCGCCGCCTTGTGGCACGCGTAGCAGCTCTCCAAAGTGAACCTGTAAGCCACGACAAAGCGATCGTGATCCTGGGATTTGATCGCTGCCTCAACCTGCTTCAACGGACCGTTCTCAACCGACTGCAGAATCGCGATCAGGTCCACGTCTTTCCCGGCACTGTCCTTGCGTTTTGGAATGATTCGCACGGCCCAGCGGAGATGATTGCGGGTTTCACCGAGGTAGAAGTTCGTCAATTCCCAGTGACGCTTGCCCTCCGCGAACCAGACATTGGTGAACTGATTTGCGACGTCCTGCATCGCGTGGGCCTGGTCCGGCAGCCGATCCTTGATCGTTTGGACTTCTGCCTTGAGCGCGGCGAGCTGGGGGTCCTGAGGCGACGTGCTTGCTTTGGCCTCGCTGCGGCCCACAGGACCTCGACTTTCGAACGCGAGTCCCAGGCAGAATCCGACCACGAGGGCGAGAACGGTCGGCCAGTTGCGAGTCATGGCATTTTCCTTTTGCGGCACAATCGCCTGATCCTTTGCCGAAGCGCGTGGCCGACAGTTGGGGCCACGTTCGCCGCGCGCACTTGCAAGGGGTGCTACCGGAGCGCTATTCTCTCGGATACCGACATCGGAAATCAACATTATGGCTGACGATCCGGTCACGCGCCATTTTTTCAAGGGTTTCGTTCGCCTGCACATCCTCTATCACGCCGCCAAAGAGCCGATCTACGGGGCCGAAATCACCGAGGAACTGATACGGCACGGTTATCGGGTCAGCCAAGGGACGCTGTATCCAACGCTTCATTTGCTGGAAGAACTCGGCTACTTGAAGAGCCGCGTCGAAGTCGTCGGTGGAAAGCAGCGCAAGTATTACCGGGCGACGGAAGCCGGGCGCAAGGTCCTCGCCGACGCGCGCAGCAAGCTTCTGGAACTCGTCTCCGAGGTTGTTGAGGACCAGGACGAGCCGTTTCAAACGCTGCGGCGAAAGCGCAATTCGCGGGTGGCGCCGATACGGGGAAAATCAGACCGCAGAAAAAGGGTGTAGGCAGGTCGGCACTTTTCGGCCGTCGCGCGGAAATTCGCAGCGTTGCGGTCGCCGAGCGGTGCCCGAAAGGTCTCGATCGCGTGAACTTCAACCCGATCGTCTTTGCTCTCCGGCATCCGATCACAGTCATGGTCGGGATCGCCGCCATTGTGGTCGGCAGCGGCCTGGCCGCGCTGCGGATGAAGGTCGATATCTTTCCCGCGCTCAATTTGCCGGTGGTCTACGTGGCGCAGCCCTACGGCGGCATGGACCCGGCACAGATGGAGGGATTGATCACCAACTACTACGAGTACCACTTCCTCTACATCTCGGGCATTCACCACGTCGAGTCGCGGAACATCCAGGGCGCCGCCCTGATGAAACTCTACTTTCACCCCGGGACCGACATGGCCCAGGCCATGGCCGAGACGATCGGCTACGTGAACCGGGCGCGGGCATTCATGCCGCCGGGGACAGTTCCCCCGTTTGTGATGCGCTTTGACACCGGCAGCGTTGCGGTGGGCTATCTGGTCCTGTCGAGCAAGACCAAGACGATCGGCGAAATTCAGGACCAGGCCCTGTTCAAGGTGCGGCCGATGTTCGCCAGCCTGCCCGGGGTCTCGGCGCCTCCCCCGTTCGGCGGGAACCAGCGGACGATCGTGGTCCGCACTAATCCCGACGAGCTCCGCTCGCACAACATCTCGCCCGAGGAACTCGTGCAGGCCCTGATCACGGGCAATATCGTCAGCCCCTCGGGGAACATTCGGACGCAGGACCAGATGCCGATCGTCCCGGTCGATTCGATCGTGGTCGATCCCAAGGAGCTGGGAAACATCCCCGTTCGTCCGGGGACCGACGTCTACCTTCGCGACCTGGCTACGATCGAGGACAGCACCGATATCCCCACAGGGTTCGCCCTCGTCAACGGCAAGCGGGCCGTCTACATCGTGGTCACGAAGCGCGCCGACGCTTCCACGCTGTCGGTGGTCAACACGGTGAAGGCGAACCTGCCCAACATGCGGGCCGCCGTTCCAGAAGATATCGACGTCAGCTTCGAGTTCGATCAGTCACCCTACGTGACGCGGGCGATCTTCGGCGTGGGGACGGAAGCCGTGTTGGGGGCGGCGCTGACCGGGCTGATGGTGCTGCTCTTCTTGCGCGACTGGCGAAGTGTGATCGTGGTCGTGCTCAATATCCCCTTTGCGCTCTTGGGAAGCGTCGTCGCGCTTTGGTTCACGGGCCAGACCCTCAACCTGATGACGCTGGGCGGCTTGGCGCTGGCGGTCGGCATTCTAGTTGACGAGGCGACCGTCGAAGTCGAGAACATCCACACCCAGTTCGAGCACACGCCGAGCATCGCTCACGCCGTGCGGGAAGGGAACAATGAGACGGCGGTCCCGCGGCTGTTGGCCATGCTGTGCGTTCTGGCCGTTTTCATCCCTGCATTTTTCATGGAGGGAGCCGCGCGGGCTCTGTTTGTCCCGCTGGCGCTCGCCGTCGGGTTCGCGATGGTGACGAGCTATTTGCTGTCGAGCACGTTCGTGCCGGTCGTTTCGGTTTGGCTTCTGCGCCACTCCCACCAGCCTAAGGACGAAGCCGAGGCACGTTCCCCGTTTGCGCGGCTGCGCGACGGCTACGTGCGCTTGCTGAGCGGGCTGATGCCCCTGCGGTGGCTGACGGTGCCCGTTTACCTGATCCTGGCAGGGCTGGTGGTGTGGATCGGGGGCGGACAGGTGGGCCGCGAGATCTTCCCCACCGTCGACGCGGGCCAGTTCCAGCTGCGGCTGAAGGCGCCGACCGGCACGCGGATCGAAGTCACCGAACAGATGGCCGTGCAGGCGCTCGACGCGATCAAGAACACAGTCGGAGCCGACAACGTCGCGATCTCACTGGGATACGTCGGGCTGATCCCCTCGGCCTATCCGATTAACACGATCTACCTGTGGACCAGCGGACCCGAGGAGGCCGTGCTCCGCGTGGCGTTCAAACCCGGGAGCGGGGTTCGTGTGGAAGAGCTGAAGGAACGGTTGCGTCACGAACTTTCTCCCGTTCTGCAAAAGTGGCTGCGAGAAAGGCTCCTCGCGCAGAATCTGTCCGTGGCGGAGGCTGAGCGGCGGGCCAGCGGGATCAAGCTCTCGTTCGAGCCATCGGACATCGTCAACGAGGTAATGAGCTTCGGCTCGCCGACTCCAGTCGAAGTGGCCGTGAGCGGGCCAAAACTGGCGGACGATCGGGCCTACGCCGAGAAGATCCGCGCCGAATTGGAAAAAATCTCCTCGCTCCGCGACCTGCAATTCGTGCAGCCGCTCGACTATCCGGCGGTACAGGTGAAGGTCGAC
>DASPSM010000019.1:0-6496 GCA_035623955.1 Planctomycetaceae bacterium | reverse complement strand
TCCGGCACTACGAAGCTCATGTGCAGCTCCGCGTGCCGCAGGGCAATCTGGTTCCACTCGTCTCGCGTCATCTTGCCGAAGGCTGGATGGTCGGCGAAGCTCGGCGCCGTTTTGAAGCGAGACACCGCCGCGCGCAAATCGGCCCAGGACTTGTCCGCATCGAGTCCTTCACGCGGCCTGAGAGCCAGCTCGACCTGCCTCGGACAGCGGAAGCCCGGTTTCATGGGGCTCGATAAGATTTTCTTCTTGCGGAACTTGAGGATAAACCGCGCTGCTGCCGGAAACGAGACGTTCATGCCATCCATGGAAGCAGTCATCGATCGAGCAAGATGATCGAAGATCTGAGGCAATGTCCAATTGCCGATTGTGTGGACCGGACCACGTAGCATGCGCTCCGCGTCGGCCAGGAATTCATCCAGATCCTGGTAACGCAGCTTGCGTCGATTTGTGACTCGCCTGGTATTGACGGCCACAGCCATGGTTCCGATACCTCACCCGGAAAGGTCCTAGCGCGAAGGTCGACTGCAAGAGTCAGCAATCGTTTCGGCCAGCGAATGATGCGTTGTCAACGTCGTGGGCCTTAGCTCGTCTCCCCCAGCAGGACGGCGTTCTCCGCACGGGGGCTTTCGTCAACGACGGCCTGGGGCGCCCAACTGATGAAGCGCCTGGCTTCCGAGCGAAGTCGGTCGAGACAGGCCACGGCGGCCGCTTTGTCGCCGTTCTTGGCGAGCGACTCGAGCTCGACCGCGAGCGCATAAAGTGGATCGGCCGCGATATTTCCCGCCGCCCCTTTCAGTTGGTGTGCGAGACGTGCCGCCGTAGCGAGATCTGCGGCAACCAGAGCTGACTCGATTTCCGCGATTTCGCGACCCAGACGTGACCTGAACTTTGCGAGAATCTTCTGGGCGACTTCCGACTGCCCCGAACAGCGTTTGAGAAACGTGGCATAGTCCAAAACGGGCAGATCGTCAGTCGGCCGCCCGTCTGCGCTGGGCGAAACCGACGCAGCCGCAGACCCGGTCACAGCTTCACCGCGCAAGGACCGACCGACGGATTCTTCCGCTTCGCTGAGGACAGCCTCGATGCTGCTGATGAGCCTGGCAGGATCGAACGGCTTGCTGAGAAAGCCGTTCATTCCGGCAGCCAGACAGCGATCCTGCTCTCCCTTCAAGACGTTGGCCGTCAGAGCAATGATCGGCACAGGGCGTCTGCCGTCGCCGGCCGTGGACTCGTATTGGCGTATTTGTCGGGCCGCTTCGAGTCCATCCATGATGGGCATTTGGCAGTCCATCAGCACGATGTCGTAACAGTGCCTTTTCAGGGCCTCGACAGCCTGGCGCCCGTCGCTGACGACGTCGCATTGATAACCGCCGTGTTTCAGCACTTCGACTGCCACGTCCTGGTTGATCTCGTTGTCCTCAGCCAGGAGAATTTTGACTCCCTGTCGAGCTGACTTTGGAATGGCGGTCGCTTGATTGATTTTGGCAGCGGCAGGCGCCCCGAGAGTCGAATCACCCATCCGGTGATTCGCCAGCACATTGACCAGCGATGACGGCAGGACCGGTTTGGTCAGGCAATTGGCGAAGCCAAAGCTCCCAACGCGGGAGAAATCATCGACGGAATCCAGCGGCGTCAGCAGGATCGGGATGACCTCGTCGCCGATCACAGGTCTCACGGTCGAGCCGAACTCTTCCAGAGAAATCTCGCGGATCGCAGCATCCCACAGCAAGAAGGTATAGGCGGGTTTCCGGCCGCTGGCGACACTGAAGCGGCCCACGGCGTCGGCTCCCGTCTGGGCGACATCCGCTTCCAGTCCCAGCTCGAGCAATTGCCTTCTCACCACGTCGCCGATGACTGGATTGCAGCCGGCGATTAAAGCACTCGTTCCACCGAGTATTGCCGGGGCGTTGTAGAGGTGGTCGCGACTCGCTTTCGCCAACTCGAACGGCAACGAGAACCAGAACGTGGATCCGCGCCCAACCTCGCTGCTAAATCCGATCTCCCCTCCCATCAGCTCGCAGAGCCTCTTACAGATAGCCAGTCCCAAACCTGTCCCGCCGAATCGGCGGGTCGTCGACGCGTCGACCTGCGAGAAGGGCTTGAACAAGCGGCTGAAGCAGTCCGCAGGAATCCCAATACCGCTGTCGGTGACCGAAAACTTCAGTGTTATGACGTCCTCGCTTCGGTTTTCCACTTCCACGGTGACGACGATATTTCCCCGGGAGGTGAACTTGATCGCGTTATTCAGGAGATTAACCACAACCTGGCGCAACCTGCCCGAATCGCCAATCAGTCCGTTTGGAACGGCGCCCGCGACGAAGTAAGCAAGCTCGAGGGACTTCTCGCGGCAGCGATGGGACATCAACTCGATCAAGGGATCCAGCGTGCCGTCCAACTCGAACTCGATCTTTTCGATTTCGAGCCGTCCCGCCTCGATCTTTGAGAAGTCGAGCACTTCATTGAGGAGATCCAGCAATGTCTTGCCGGAGAACTTCGCGGTCTCGGCGAACTTGCGCTGCTGCGGCGTCAACTGGGTCGCAAGCAACAGATCGGTCATGCCCATGACCCCATTGAGAGGCGTGCGCAGCTCATGCGAGATGTTCGCCAGGAAATCGCTTTTTGCCTGGTTCGCCGCCTCGGCTTCATTTCGTGCCACCTCCAATTCGCGCGTGCGCTCCCGCACGCGTTCCTCGAGATTTTGATTGAGGTCGCGGATCGTGCGGTTGTCGTGCGCCAGCCGCTCCATCATCGAGTCGAACTGACGCGCCAAGATATCGATTTCGTCGTTCCCGCAAGGAATCACCCGCTCGGAGAGGGAGTCGCCCTCCATGCGCTTCATCGCGGTGACCAGGACGTCGATGCGCTTGGTCACCGAGCCGGCCATCAACGAGGCATAGCAGACTCCCGTGATCACCGCGGCGAACGTGATATAGACCGAATGCGTTCGCAGCGCCACAACCGCCTGGTCGCGATGCTGCGGCTCCTCGATGATGGCTACGGCCCCTTGGCGGGCCAACGTTCCGATCATCAGGGCTGTGGTCATGATGATCAGCGTCGAGCACAACCCGAGCCGGAAGCGCAGGTTGCCTTGGGGCACCGACGCATAGTCGATCGAGACGCCGTGCGACAGCAAGTGCTCGACGACCGACTTCATGTAGTATTCAACCGCAAAGAACGTGGACATGAGCGCCATCGAGATGCCCATGAACACCGTCACCGAGATGTTAATCAGCACGCTCGTCGTCGCATGGTCCTTGACGTAGAGATAGACCAGCACCGGCAGCAAAGTGCTGCAGGGGACAAACCACGCTTCGAGCCAGTGGTGGTGGCCGGCGAAAGTGACCGCTTCGCGGCCGGCGCGAGTCGCCTCTGTCGAATCAAGGGGCTGCCCCTGTTTGATCCGTCGCAGCACCCGGCGAACGTGCCGCAGCTCCCAGAGGGCGATCAACACCGTTAGCGAGCAACTCTCCACAACGACGAAAATCGCGGCCTTGCGGAAGCTGCTGCGAATTTCGTCGGACATCCGGAGCGTCAGCTCGACGTAGAAGATGACGAGCAGCCCACCAGCCGACCCGCACAAACGAGTCAGGATCATCATCACCGTGAGGTAATGAGGCCCTAACCGTTCCAGGCATTTCCGGCGCAGGGATTGGCTCATTCGCCCGTCCAATTGGCGGCTGCCGAGATCATCGACGGCAGTCATTTCAGGCGCGGACAACAGGCTCAGGCCTGTAGAAAAATGGTCTAAAACTCTAGCTCGCCCGGAATACGCGTCAACTTCCGCACGGCGGCCGAAATAAAGGTATTTCCCGCAAATTCGCGAAGAGTCCGTTTTGACAGTGGCAAAATCCTGGCCTAGGGTTACTACCAACCTCTTGCCGCCGGAGCACATGTGCGCGGTACGGCACGCATGCGGCCCGTCGCTTTCCGACACTCTGATACTTCCAAAGAGCACGCCTGCAATGACTCAGTTCTCACGGGTCGAAGACGCTTTGTCGGCTTTGGTCGAAGGGCGTACGGTCATCGTGGTCGATGCCGTGGACCGCGAGAATGAAGGCGATTTCGTGATGGCCGCCGAAAAAGTGACGGCCGAGGACATTCACTTCATGATCAGCGAAGGGCGCGGGCAGCTGTGCACTTCGATCCTTCCCGAAACGGCTCGCCGCCTGCGGCTCAAACAAATGGTCCCCAAGCGTGGCGCGGGGACGCCCTGTTTCACCATTCCGGTGGATCATGTGTTCTGCACGACGGGCATTAGCCCCCAAGAACGTGCTTTCACCGTACGCGGCATCACCGACCCAGCCACCAGGTCGAAACACTTTAAGCGCCCTGGACATGTCTTTCCTTTGATTGCGCGCGAAGGGGGCGTCCTGGAGCGACCCGGTCATACCGAGGCCAGCGTCGATCTCATGCGGATGGCCGGTCTTGGGCCTTTTGGGCTGTTGTGCGAGGTTTGTAGCCGCGACGGGAAGCACATGGCGGGCGGCCCGGAATTATTCGACCTCGCCAACCAGTTCGGCCTGCTCGTCATCACGATCGATCAAGTGATCGAATTTCGCCGGCGGGCCCTTGCCAGCGAGCCATCCGTCGCCCCCGAGCAACAGTCTGCCTCGCGCAACTGAGGACGGCTCCGCGTGGAGCGCGCTCGAGGGCTCTTCAGTTCGTTGCGCGCGAGACACCAGTCTACGTAGCCCCGCCGTAACTTCACGCGGTCGCGGTGACATCCACCGCCAGCCTGCGCGCGAACCATTAGCTTTCGCGGAAGATCCTGCTCAAAGACGTGGCACGATCCAGGTTTGCCCGTGAATGTTAACCCGTAGCGATTTTGAGCGTGCTATCGGGTTTGCCTCAATTGCCGGTCAATTCGGATTCGATAATGGTACGGAGTTTAGGCTCGCATCGTCGAATCATGATGACTCCACGATGCTCGAGCGAATGGGCGATTGGACTCCAGGTTAACGCGCCGGCAAAGCGGCACCGCTATGAGTGTTGGGCGCCAAACATCGTTGTGGCTCTTGGGGGCGGTCATCATCGCGCTGGGCGGACAGCTTGCGCGAGGTCAATCGTCACCGGCGGCGGACCCTTACGGAACGACCGCGGCGCCATCCGAACAAAATCAGGAGACGCTCGAAGGTCCGGCCGTCGTTCGTTTGGCCTCTCAAGGCGTTTCCGAGACGTCCGACTCCAACCTGCGATCCAACCCGTTCGGGGAATCGGCTTCCCAGACGAACTGGGTGGCGGGTTCATGCGGGGGCTGCGGCGATCAATGCTCGCCGGGCGGCGTCTTCGGCGGCGCTGACTTCCTCTTCGTTCGACCGCATTTCAGCGAGGCCACGGCTTTCGCTCACGCTTCGCTGGGCCCGGCAGGGCTTTCGGTTACGGGCGAGGAGCTTAACTTCGATTACGAAGCATCCTTCCGAGTCTTCGCTGGCTACCGCTTCGAAGGAAGTGACACGGAGGTCCAGTTCACCTATACGCGATTGGACAACCACACCAGCGTTGACGCAGGCAATCCGGGTCCAGGCCAGTTCCTTGTCGATCCCTTCGGTAACATTGTCGGCACCGCGACCGTGGTCGACCCGAATAGCGCCCTCTTTGGACATCAGATCACAGGCGGCGACCACATCAGCACTGATGCGGGCGTCACGCTCAATATTTATGACATCGAAGTCATCAAGCCGATCCCGCTCCCCTGCTCGCAGTGGGCCTTGTGGTATTCGTTTGGCGTGCGCATCGCGGACGTCGACCAAACGTACCAGTCGGTGATCGATTCGGGCGGCGCATTCTTCAGTGGCGGAAAATACTCGGTCGATTTCGTGGGAGCCGGACCGCGCGTCGGGCTGCGCGGGGAACGCTTCTTCGGTAACAATCGCTCATGGTCGCTCTACGCGGATACCTACGCGTCCTTGATCGTGGGCGAGTACGACGAGGATTTCAGCCAGGTCACCACGGCTCCTCCCTTCGCCGCCCAGCAAAGCACGAAGATTATCCGCACTGTTCCTGTCGCGGAAATCGAAATGGGCGCCTCCTGGTGCCCGTACGGCCGTCTGAGGTTTTCCGCCGGATGGCTGTTCCAAGCGTGGTTTGATCTCGGCACGTCCGGGGGCAAGTTCGACGGCTTCTACACCGTCACTGAGAACGCCAACATCATGTCGTACGAGGGACTCTTCGTTCGAGGCGAGATCGGTTTCTGAGCGATCGCAGCCGAAGACGAGTCCCAGAGACCGGTGGCTGGCGTTTTCGATACGCGACGGAACGCTCCGTAATCGGTCGTTTGAACGCGCCCCAGGCTCCGGACCGCCCAGATCACACCTTCGCGCCGAGACAGGGGCCGTCCAGATCAGGTTTTGGACCCCGCGAAGCCGAATCGTCGGGCAAAACGCCTGGCTCGCGAGCGGGCGTAATAGGCCCGGCGGGCTGGGTTAGCGCTGAATCGGCGTCGGCGGGTTCCGTCTGGCATGGCTGGTTTCCGGCTGAATCGGGACCGGCGGGTTGA
>DASPSM010000901.1:0-10077 GCA_035623955.1 Planctomycetaceae bacterium | reverse complement strand
GAGACGGAGCGACCGCCGCAAAGACCCGTTCATTACCTGTCGACCAGGGGATCTCCCATGCGGATTGTCGTCACGTTGGCCGCGATGTTGGCCTTGTCCTGCGGAGCTTTTGCCGGCGATGGGCTGCCGGCGGGCCTCTTTCAGGGTCCCACCACCCCAGCCGTGACAGCCCGGGGCGAATCCGACACCTCCGTCTACCATCTCCAGCACGCCCACGCCCATCAGTTGATCGACCGTGTGAAGAGCCTGGTCGCGCAGCTGGCCGCGTGTGCGGCCGACGACGACGTGGCCGCGTTACCGAAGGCCCTGGTGCTGCTGCCGACGACGTCGGACGACACGATCATTGCGATCTGCCCAAAGGCGCACGCGGCTCTCGTGAAGCACGCCATCAAGTCCTGCGATTCGCTCAAGCAGTACGCGGTCAAGGTGCAGCTCTTCGAGGTGACCGACAGCGGCAAGACAATTCCGGTCGGCGGGCCGCACCTGCTGATCGGCCGTGAAGGAAACGTGCAGTGCGCGACCGAGGACGAGTCGGTCAGCGTCAATTTCAAAGTCGATGCGCAGCTTGTCGACGCCAATACCGAGATCCCCCCGGCCGCCTGCGAGGACGAAGCGGCCGCGATCATGGGGAGCCAGGCCAGCGCTGCCGGCGCGGCCGGGCACTGCCACCTGGAGTGCCCTCCGCCGATCGGCGAAATGGCGGTTGAGACGGAGTCCGACACTGCCTCGGGGTCCTGCGGCGGTTGTGCGACGTGCCCCGCTTGCAAGACCGGCACCTGCACGGGCGACTGCTGCAAAGCCGGCTGCTCTAACGGGCAAACGTGCACGGCAAGCAGCTGCAAATGCCAGGGATCCTGCGGTACGAGCGCCAAGCAGTCGCACGAGACCACGAGCTACGAGGAGACCCCGACCCAGTGCCCGGCGTCCCAGTCCGGCCGCCGCTTCAGCGTCGGTTTTGGATTTGGTCCCGGCGGGCCAGGACTGCAGTTGGTCGGCCCAATCGTCTGGTTCAATAAAGGCGACGAGCCGCGCTGTGCCCCCTGCGACGCCCAAAACGAAATCGCGGACTCCGATGACGGCCACGACGGCGAATCGTGCAACGTCGTCCCGCCGGCGCCGGCCGACGCCTCAGAGCAAACGGGGCAGTTATGTGTCGATCCGGACGGCAGGGCCAGCATTGCCGCTCCGGCCTTGGTACCGGATGCGAGCGGGTATGCGTCGCCCGACGGGGTGCGTCCGTGGATTAATTTTGGTGTGAATCTCAGCCCGGCCGGACTTGTCGTCAAACAGACTCAGGCCGCAGAGCAGTGTCCTTCAACCTGTACTGACGGCTGCCCCGCTTCAACGGCGAACGAGAGCGAAGTACCGGCGTCGGTCAACGCACCCTGCTCGTGCGAACAGCCCGAGGAAAGCCAACAGGCGCCCGCGGCCGAACCGCCGGCGCTCTTGACCCTGTCGCAACACAAGGATCCTTCAACGGGTCTGCCGGCGACTCCCCATTGGCAGGAAGAGATTCTCAAGGCCTTCCGCGGCCGCCGGCTGAGCGAATTGTTCGAGCCCCAGGCCGCGCCCCCGTCCGCGCTGGGCAGGCTGCTCGCGGAATTCCCCAAGCACGGACCTTCGTCCGCGACAGGAAGTGGCGGGCACAGCCTGACGATCGTCGATCTGCCCGATCGCGTGCGCATCTTTGAAAGCGATGGCCCGGCCGAGGTGGAGAAACTGTCCGACGCCAAGGCGCCGGCCCTCAGCACGTGTCCCAATTGCCGGGAAGAATTCCGCGCGTTTCTGGAAGAGATGTTCCGCGGCTCGGAGGCTTCCGAGGACATCGCCCAAACCTCGCACCGCGACGGAGAGTCCAAAGCCGAGTCAGCCCGCGACCTCCCGACGGTAACCCACTCGAAGATCGCGACCGTGACTCTTTGCTATCCGCTGCGCGACCTCGTGTTGTGTGATGACGAAGGCCGGCCCGTCTTTGACACCTGTACCATCATCGATCACCTGGAGTCCGCGGTCGCGCCGGAAAGCTGGTCGCACCCGAGCGTGTCGATTCAGCTCGATCAGCAGTCGGTCAGCCTGGTGGTCACCCAGACCGCCGAGGTGCACCAGAAGATCGCCGACCACCTCCGGTATCTGAGACGGCTGCAGGTCAAGCAAATCTGCAATCTGATCGAGCGACTGTCGGGTGATGCGGACGAGGCCGAGCCGAGCACACAGACCAAGACCGCCACGCCGACAGCCGAAGTCGACCTCGGGCCGGCCCTGCCAGTCGGTGGAAAGTAAGGATCCGACACTTACGCGTCCGACAGATGAAGAACCACTGAGCCCGAAGGGAGGGCCTCCTTCCTTCGGGCTTCGTTCATTTGACCCCAACGACCGAATCTCAGTCGCCGTCGATTTCTTCGGCCTGGTCCTCGGCCGCGTCGGGCGACTCTTCCAAGCTCGGCGCCGTTTCGTCCGGCTTTTCGCGCTGGCGGAAGTAGAGCCGGATCGGCACTTCCGAGTAGGGCAGCGACTCGTGCAGCACGCCGAGCAGATAGCGCTTCCAGGCGTTGTCGAACACGGCCGGATCGTTGCACTTGAGCACGATCGTCGGGGGCTCGGTGCTCACCTGCGTTACGTAATAGACCTTCGCCCGGCGGCTCTTCTTGAGCGGTGGCTGGTTCGCTAAGAGCGCCTCCCGCACGAGCCGGTTGAGCCTTCCCGTCGATACCCGGACGCGCGCCTGCTTGAACAAATTCTGCGCAAGGTTGACCAACTTGCGGACGTTGCGCCCGTCTTTAGCCGTAAGGAATGCGACCGGCACATAGCGCATCGTGGCGAAGGTCTTCAGCAGGTATTCCGACCAGGCCTCGGTCGTCATCTCGGGGGCAGTATCCCACTTGTTGACCACGAAGATGCACGGTTTGTTATGGCGGGCGATCTCGTCGACAAGCTGGATATCGACCCGCGAAATGGTTTCTTTGGCGTCGAAAAACATCAGCACCACGTCGGCCCGCCGAATGCTCCGCTTGGCCCGCACCAGGCCGTAGAACTCGACGTCGCTGGCGAGGCTCTTCCGTTTGCGAACGCCCGGCGTGTCGATCGCCAACAGCCGCTTGCCGTCGACCTCAAAGCGAATGTCGACGCTGTCGCGGGTGGTGCCGGGAACCTCGCTGACGATCACCCGCTCGCTTTCGGCGAGGGCATTGATGAACGTGCTTTTTCCGACGTTGCGGCGGCCGACGATCGCCAGCTTGAGTTCGGGCTCGGCGGCCAGGGCGGCTCCCTCGGTCGACTCGACCTCCGTCGGCGGCGGCAGGTGTTCGAGGATCGCGGCCAGCAGTTCCTCACGGTTGCGGTTGGCTTTCACGCTCGTCACGATCAGCGGCCCGTCACACAGCCGGCGGAATTCGTGAACCTCCGCATCGGTGCGGGTCGAGTCGCACTTGTTGACCACGAGCAGCTTGGGCTTGTCGATTTTCCGCAGCCGCTCGGCCACCTCGACGTCGAGCGGGACGAGTCCGCTCTCGGCGTCAACGACGAACAGCAACAGGTCGGCCTGCTCGATCGCGATGCGAATCTGCTCTTCGATCTGCTCGGTGAGATCGTCAACGTCCTCAATGCCGATGCCCCCTGTATCGATCAGCTCGAAGTAGCGATCCCCCTCCTGGATCAGGTGCTCGACCCGGTCGCGGGTGACGCCGGCCGTCGGATCGACGACGGAAATGAAGCGTCCAGCAAGCCAGTTGAAGAGCGAACTCTTCCCGACGTTCGGCCGGCCGACGATGGCAACTTTGGGGACGGACATAGCTGGAGACTAATCACTTTAGGTGACTTTTCAGAGCCATCTCGCCAAAGTCGAACAGTCGTGGCGGCCAAAAAAACCGAGCGGGGACGCCGTCTTGGTCGTCCCCGCTCGTAACAGAGAGCGAGCTGGCCCGGTTTGGTTATCCCGACCGGGCCCTCGGGGTTGAGCTTACATTTTCGTCGAGCAGCCAGGAGCCGGAGCCGGCTTGCAAGCCTCGCAGGCCGGTCCACAAGGAACCTGACGGCACACCGTGCGGGGGACGCACTGGGTCACGGTGTACTGCACCGTCCGCGGAACGCAGCGGGTGCAGGTCTTGTAGTGCGTCTCGCACACCTGGTGGCAGGTCGTGTAGGGGACCTTCTTCGTGCAGGTCTCCTGGGTATACGTGCAGACCGTGTAGGGAACAGTCTTCGTGCAGGTCTCGCGGACCCAGTGGCACGTCACGTACGGGATCGTCTTCTGGCAGACTTCCTTGTGCCACGTGCAGGTGACGTAGGGGATCGTCTTCTGCACGGTGTAGTGCTGCCACGTGCAGACCGTGTACGGGACCGTCTTCTGGCAGGTCTCGTGCGTGTAGGTGCAGGTCGTGTAAGGAATGCGCTTCGTGCAAACTTGTTGCGTGTACGTGGTCACGTTATACGGAACCTTCTGCACCGTCTGGACCGGGACCTGACGGCAGATCGTGTACGGGCACTGCGTGTGCTTCACCTCGGAGACGTACCGCGTGCAGCACTGTTCTTGCTTCACGATTTTCGGCACCCAGACGCGACGGCAGCACTGCGTGCCGGGGCACTGGACTTGGACCATGTGGCAGGCGCCAGGCTGGTAACGGCAGCAGCAGGTCGCGGGATCGTAGCACCACGTGCCGGGATCACACTGACACTGATTCATCACCGGGCCGGGAATGTTTTCGACCTGATTCTGCCATTCGCCGCAGTCGACGTCGACCGTTTGCTTCTCGACAACCGGCTTGCACTCGGTGTAGCAGACGTCGCGGTAGCAGGTCTGTTGCTCGGTCTTCCACGTCGTGCAGCAGATGTCCTTGTAGCAGGTCTCGCAGTGCGGAATCGAGACCGTGTAGCAGCAGTCGCGGTAGCAGGTCTGATAGCAAGGCTTGCACACGTCGTAGCAGACGGTCTTGTAGCACGTCTGGAAGCAGGGCTTGCAGACCGGGATGCAGCAGGTCTTGTAGCAGGTCTGGAAGCACGGCTTGCAAACCGTGAAACAGCACGTCTTGTAGCACGTCTGGAAACAGGGCTTGCAGTACGTGTGGCAGACCTGCTTGTAGCACGTCTGGCGGTGAGGGACGCACACGTTGTAGCAGACGTCCTTCCAGCAGGTCTGGTAAACGTTTCTCGTGCAGGTGTACGGGATCTGCTCGCAGACCTGGTCATAGACGGTCTTGCAGCAGGTCACGTCTTGCTTCTCCCAAACCGTTTCTTGGACGGTCTTCATGCAGACCGGGTCCGGGCAGCAGCAGCTTTTGGCAGCGCAAAAGTCGCCGGCCGGTGCACAGCACGACGGCGGGCAACAGCTATAGCTCTGCGTCCCGCAGAGCCCCGCGTCGACGCTGTTGGCAAAGAGCGCTAGCGCCAGCGCGGCAAGCATTGTAGACAGGGGTGCAGTCTTCATCGAACTTGCCCTCGTAAAAGCGATCCATGCGAACAGTGTCGGCGGCTCACGTACCGCCCGTCCCTCTTTACGTCGTCAACCTAGCTGGACTGCTTGAGTCACATCCCGCACTTCCCCGCTCCTGCGCCGCCGGCTCCCCTTGTGTGGCGAAAATAAACGACAATGACGTCACAACCGTCACAACCAACGGCGCGCGAACCGCGGATCGAAGCGGTTCGACCTCGGCCGCCCGGCGCCTTTACAATCGGTCCGACGCGATTGCGTCGCGAGAGTGCCGAAGGCCGGTTGCAACCATTCGATTTGCCAACTGCCGGGGTGACTGATGAAGTTCGCCATCTGCCAGGAGTTGTTTGAGGATTGGGATTGGGAGCGGCAGTGCGCCTTTATCGCCGAGGTCGGCTATACGGGGATCGAAGTTGCTCCGTTCGCGCTGGCCACCCGGATTGGCGAAGTGAGCGCTCAAAGGCGCCAAGAACTCAGGCGGCAGGCGAACGAGCACGGGCTGAGGATCATCGGGCTGCATTGGCTTCTGGCAAAAACCGAAGGCCTGCATCTGACTTCGCCCGATCCTTCGGTCCGCAAGGCAACGGCCGCTTACCTGGTCGAGCTGGGCAACGCTTGCGCCGACTTGGGAGGCCAGTTGATGGTCTTCGGCTCCCCCAAACAGCGGAGCCTGGCGCCCGGGATGTCGCGCGAAGAAGGGCTCGACTATGCGGAGGAAATCTTCCGGGCCGTCCTCCCGGCGCTTGCCGATCGGGGCATCCGGCTTTGTCTGGAGCCGCTGACTCCTAACGAGACCAACTTTCTCAACACGTGCGCGGAGGCCCAGGTGCTGATCGATCGAATTGACCATCCGAATTTGTGCCTGCACCAGGACGTGAAGGCCATGCGGCTGGCCGAATCGAAGACCGTTCCGGAATTGATCGCCCAATACGCCGGACGCGTCGGGCATTTTCACGCCAACGACACGAACCTGTTGGGCCCGGGGATGGGCGAGACGGACTTCGTTCCGATCTTCGCGGCTCTGAAGCGCGCGAAGTATTCGGGTTGGGTCTCGGTCGAAGTGTTCGACTACAGTCCGGGGTGCGAACGCATCGCGCGAGAGAGCTTTGAAGCGATGCGAGATGCTTGGACGCGCGCTTCGGCGCGTTGAAAGCCAGCGCAGACGATCGTCTCGAAAAAATTTTCGAAAATTTTTTCGATGCGTTTTTTGGGTGACTGCGCGGTGCAAGCGGACCGTTACGACAGTCACGCCACGCGCGAGCAAAAAGCTCGCAATCGACGGGCGCCAGGAGCGCGCGATGCAAAAAACGCTGTTTTTCTCGATAAAAACTCGCCCTGTGACTCGCGCCGAGTCGGTAGGCGGCGCTGCGCTGCGCAGACTTGCGTCGCGCAAGCGCCGTCAAGCCGAAGCGGAGACCGCACCGCCGTCGTGACTTGTGACGATTGCTGCGCGCTCAAACACGACGTAAATGGCTTGCAAGAATTTTTTAAATCCGTAGGATGACCGCAATTAGTTGCGGGTCCTGATGACCAGCGCGTGTCGCGGAGAAGAGAAGTTGATGCAATCAACCGGACACTTAACGAGACGAGCCTCGGTCAACAGGAGTTGCAGCCCGGCTTGTCACGGTTGACAGGCCGGAAGGAGTTTCGTTTCGTGACTCGTCATTGCCGACTCAAGCCCGGTAAGCCAGGCGGCGTGACAGTCACAGGTTTGGCTCTGTAAGGAGAATTACGGTGGCCAAGAAGAAAGCTGCGAAGAAGGGTGCAAAGAAGGCGAAGAAGGCAAAGAAGAAGGCGAAGAAGTAGCGTCAGCGCTACTCTGCCTGCCTGATTTTGCACGAATCGTGCACGAAGCGGTCGAGTGACTTCTCGGCCGCTTCTGCTTTCGAATGCTGCCGACTTTCGAGTGTTTGTCGAGCGTGCGTGCGTCAGTCGGCCCGATGCGGCACCGGCTTCCCCTCGATCTCACACAGGGCATTGAGCGCGGCCCGCTGCTCCGCTTCTTTCTTGCTCGTGCCCCACGCGGCCGGATAAGCCTGGGGGCCGATGGCCGCGGAGATCTTGAAGCACTTCGAGTGATCCGGGCCCTTTTCGTCCAGCACCTGATAGAGGGGCGTCGCTCCGAACTGCTTTTGCGACATCTGCTGCAGCATGCTTTTGTAGTTGCGGCTGAGCCGCGGCTCGATTTCAAGATCAAGCTCGCCGGCCATCGCGCGCTCAACAAATGCGCGGGCCGCTTCGTGACCACCGTCGAGATAAACCGCCGCCACGACCGATTCGAACACCCCTGCCAGAATCGACGACGGGATGTGCTGGTGGGTTAGCAGGCCTTTCCCCAAGAGCAGGTAGTCAGCCAATCCCAGCGATTCGGCGACCCGCGCACACGTATTGCGACTGACGAGCGACGATTTGATGCGCGTCAGCTCGCCTTCGGGATACTCGGGGAAGCGGTGGTACAGTCCCTCGCAGATGATGCCGCCGAGGATCGCGTCGCCCAAGAATTCCAGCCGCTCATTGGATTCGATCCGCGTCCGCGCGACGGAAGCATGCGTCAGGGCCAGCTCGAGCAAACGGCGGTCACGAAAGTGATATTGAAGAGCCTCTTCGCACAGGGGAATTCTCGATTCCGCCATCGACTCTTCAAGCGGCCTGGACATACCGACTCCTGCGTTTAAGGTAGGCCGCAAAACCGGCATTGTCAATCTGCCATTTGCCCCTTCCGGCCGCGCAAATCCTTAATTTGAGCCAACTTGAGAGGACCCAGTGAAAACAATTCTAGCAGGAGCCCCCAACAACTCGGCCAACGCAAGTCGTATAACAATTGAACGCCGCGACTGCATACAATTTCGCGCAAGTTCGCGGTCGGACAAATCGAAAACTCACTGGCGGCGCCGTCGCCCCGAGACCAGGCTGCGGCGCTCTCCACGCAGAAACAGGCAAACAGGAGGAACGTTCATGAAACTGGTCCAAGCAAACGCAAAATGGCTCACCGCGTTAGCGTGCGGCGTGATGATCGCCGGCGCCGCGGTAGTCGTAGGAGAAGTCGGGCACTCGAAAGAGCACGCAGAGGCCCGCGACGTCCGCGAGCTTTCCAAGGTCTTTCGTGAGGTTGCCAAGAAGGCCCGGCCTTCGATTGTGACCATTCTTACGACGGGGAAGGCGCAGTCGGCGCGCATGCCGCAGTTTGACGGGGAAGACAGTCCGTTCGGCGGGAACGGCCCGTTCGGCGACCTGTTCAAGAATCAGCCGGAGTTCCGGCAGTTCCGTCAGCGCCAGATGCAGCCGGTCGTGCCGCACGGCATGGGTTCCGGCTTCGTGATCGATCCTCGCGGGATCATCATGACGAACACGCACGTGGTCAACGGAGCTGCCGAGGTGAAGGTCCGCTTCGCCGACGGTCGCGAGCTGACCGCCACGGGAATCAAAACTGATCCCCGCACCGACATCGCAATTCTGCGGGTCACGCCGAAACCCGGCGAACACTTCGAAGCCCTTCCGCTGGGCAATAGCGACCTGGCAGAGGTCGGCGACTGGGTACTGGCCGTCGGCAGCCCGTTCAGTCTCGACATGACGGTGACGGCGGGCATCATCAGTGCCAAAGGCCGCCGTCTCGACAAGTCCGAGCGTGAAGACTTCATTCAGACCGACGCCGCCATCAATCCGGGCAACAGCGGCGGACCGCTGTTGAACCTGGACGGCGAAGTGATCGGAATCAACACGGCCATCTCGACCCGCAGCGGCGGATATGAGGGCATCGGCTTTGCCGTGCCAATCAACATGGCCCACTGGGTCTCGGATCAGTTGATTGCCAATGGTTCGGTTCACCGCGCGTATCTGGGCGTCGGCATTCAACCGGTCAAGGACACAGTGGCCGCCGTGCTGCACGTTTCGCCGGGTGAAGGAGCTGTGGTCGGCGAAATCAAACCCAATTCTCCTGCCGAGAAGGCCGGGCTGAAGACATACGATGTCATTCTGGATCTCAACGGCCAGAAGGTCTCAGGACCGACGGACCTCGCGAGCGTCGTCGAGCGGTTGGACGTGGGGAAGACGTATCCGATTACCATCGTGCGCGATGGCAAACGGATGACACTTTCGGTCACCATGAAGGAGATGCCCGCGCATTACTCGAGTTTTGAGCCGGAAGACGCGGAGCAAGGGAACGCCGAGAAGAACGGCAACTCCAACGAGCCGCAATCATTCGAGGAGCTGGGCATCGAGGTCCGAGAACTGACGCCGGAGCTGACGAAGCAACTTGGACTGAAGAACGCCAAGGGAGTTGTGGTCGGCACGGTGAAGCCGGGCAGCCCGGCAGCCGAGGCCGGTTTGGGTGAAGGGATGGTGATCGAGGCGGTCAACAAGCAGCCCGTCGCCACCGCGGAGCAATTCAAGGAGGCGATGAAGCACGCATCCTTGAAGACCGGCTTGCTCTTCCAAGTCCGCACCGACCGAGGAACGACTTTGCTGGGGATCAGCAAGAACTAATCATTCTTGCCGTGAACCAGGTTTGCCGAAAGCCGGGACCATCGCCCGAGGGTGGCCCCGGCTTTTTTTCGGCGCACGGTCAGACGGTACAAGACGGATAGAAGCACCGTCGGGCTTACGCCCGACGCTCGCCGGGGTTACCGCAACGGTTCGCTTTCGGTCGGCACCAGCGC
>DASPSM010000201.1:0-7063 GCA_035623955.1 Planctomycetaceae bacterium | reverse complement strand
CCAAGCCGACAGCTCTGCTGTCGTTCCGGAACCGACGACAAGTCGTCGGCTTGGGGCAGTGGACGGGGCAATGATCCCACAGTCGATTGGTGCAGCCCGCGTCGCTCTCGCAAGGACTTAGGACGCAAATGCAAAATGTTGGTAAGCTGGCGGGTGCTTTCTTGAATCCGGTTCTCTGCGATCGAGTTGTTCTCTCCCGCATGGAACGCGCCGATGTCCAACAACAATTTCAAACCGCGCAAGTTCGAGGATTTTGAAATCGTCGACCCGGACGGCCTCGTCGTCGGTCACATCCGCGTCAAGCCCAGCGGCGTCCTCTGGGCCCGCGCGAACTCCAAGGTCTGGCACGGCGTGGGCCTGAAACGATTCGCCCAGTTCATGGAACTCAAAGGCCGCAAGCAGAAGAAGTAGTCACAGGACGGAGGACCACTTCGTGTGTTCCACCCTTTCCCGATACTCCCTGTTGATCGCGGCCATTTTCACCGGGCTTCGTTGCACAACCGCTGCCGCCGATCCTCCCCCGGCGTACCGGGACGCGAGAATTGTCGAATACGGGCCCGATGGCGATGTGGCACACTCCTTCCAGCTGGTCCCGCGGATCACCATCAAGAATTCGGTCGACAACGAACGGACCAAGGTCACTCCTCCGTTGGGAATGATCTGCACGTTCCGACTGAATGCCGACCCATCGCTGGAAGTCACTTGTTCGCGAATCGGTCGATCTGGCAACAAAGATACCTACCGCGTCGCGATCGGTTCCAAAACCGGTGAGAAGGAGCAAGTCAAGACGATCGAACTCGGAGAGAATCGCGTCCTCTTGTGGCAACGCGGTTCCAGTCGGTTGATCATAGAGCCGACGAAACCGAAAGAAGAGGTGGAGCGAGAGCGGGAACTAGTGGCCCGGGGCGAGCTGCCTCCGCCAGCGTTCCCCCACGCGGCGCTCGTCACCTACGGCCGCGACGGTCGCTGGAAATCAATCATGCAGTTCGGTCCGCCTGAGCCGCCCCAAAGCTACTCAAAACATGAGCGGCTGCAACTGAGCGTGAAGCTCAATGCCGTCGCGATGAACACGACAATCACCCGCGACGGCAAACCCCCGCTCAAGGTTCGCTGCGAGCGATGGGGTCGTAAGGGGAACAAAGATGTCTATCGCTTCGAGTTCAGCTCCGATTGGAAAGCGCCTCCTGAAAAGAAACTGATCGAACTGGGTGACAAACCCATACTCATTGTCGATGAACCCGACGATCGGCTGATGCTCGAGCCGACGGCACCGGGTATCAATCGTTAACGTGTTGGTCGTCGAGACCGGCAACAGCCTGCCTGAAAGCCGCCATCGGCGTGGCCTGATTCCACCCAGGAGTATCGTGGGCCTAAAATCCGCGTAAAGCTGGGATCCGGCCAATCCTTGACCCGCGCCGGCAAGCACCTCAAAATCGACGTGCCGCATAATTTCTCCGACTCTCTTCGGGATGCCGATGATGCGCAGTTTTTTAGCGGGTCTGTTGGTCGTTGGGGTGGCCGCTTTTTCACCGGCTCTCTCGGGAGCTCGGGCCGACAACTGGCCGCAGTGGCGCGGGCCGCACAATAACGGCGTCTGCGACGAAAAGGATCTGCCGACCAAGTTCGATAAGGCGCTCAACCTGGTTTGGAGATTGCGGCTGCCGGGTCCGGCGGGAGCCACGCCGGTCGTGTGGGGCGACCACATTTACCTGACGAGTCCGGAGAAAGATACGCTCCCTCGCCAAAAGCCGGGACAGGGTCGGGGCCGCGGGTTTCGCGGTCGACGCCAGCCAGCCGAGCCGCAGGAGCTGCTCCTCATCTGCGTGAGCACTGACGGAAAAGAACTTTGGCGGCGCCCGATCGGTCACAGCAATCGCAACGTGATGGGAGACGAAGGCAACCTCTGCTCCCCGTCGCCGGTCACCGATGGCGAGCACGTCTGGACGCTGATGGGCACGGGCGACCTGGCCTGCTACGACCCCAGCGGCAAAGAGGTCTGGAAGCTCGATCTGTCAGCCAAATACGGCCCTTTCAAATACAGCTACGGCCTGTCCTCTTCGCCGCTGCTCGACGGGGACCGACTTTATCTGCAGATCATCCACGGCCAAATGACCGACCATCCGACGAACGAAGCCTTCGTTCTCGCGCTCGACAAGCTCACCGGCAAGGAAATCTGGAAACAGTCGCGAGTCACCGATGGCTACTTCGAGAACGAACACTCGTACGCGTCCCCCATGCTCTACGACGACGGCAAGGTCCGCCTGCTCTTGACGCACGGTGACGACTATATCATTGCCCACCGGCTCGACACGGGCGAAGAGGTCTGGCGCTGCGGCGGCATCAACCCCAAGGACAACTACAATCAGACGCTGCGTCTGGTCGCCTCGCCGGCCATCGAAGAGGGGACCATCATCGTCCCGTCCGCCAAGCGCGGCCCGGTGATTGCCCTGCGTGGTGAGGGCAAGGGGGACATCACCGGCTCGAAGGATTTTCAACTCTGGCGACGGGCGCGGGGCACGCCCGATGTTCCCTCGCCCCTGCTTCACGACGGACTTGTCTACCTCGACGGCGAGATGGGCGTCCTGACCGTGCTCGATTCAAAAACCGGCGACGAGATCTACCAGAAGCACACGGTGGACGTGCGGCATCGGGCATCTCCCGTTTACGCGGACAGCAAGGTCTATCTCACTTCGCACGAAGGAGACGTATGCGTGATTCAAGCCGGCCGTCAGTACAAGCTGCTCGAGAAGAATGAACTAGGCGAAACGATCTCGGCCTCGCCGGCGATCTCCAACGGGCGGATCTATTTCCGCACGTACGACGCCTTGTGGGCTGTGGGGAAGAAGTAACCCCAAAGCGGCGCACGTTGATCCAGCGCTCGTTGAGTCAGCGCCCCTCGAATCAGCGCCCATTGAGGACGGCCGAGGCGAGGACGCCTCCCAGGTTCCAGAGCGACGGCCGATCGTAGAGATTCAACAGCCGCCAGCCGACGGCTTCCGGATTGGAATGCGTCGCAAACCACAGCGGCTTGGGTGAAATCGTCAGCGGCCCGGTGAGGACGTTCTTTTCGATGCCGTCGAGCTGATACGTGTTGTGCACCCAGCCGATCCCGCTCTGGGCATCGTCGAGCGCGCTGCCCGCGACTCCGCCCCAGCCCGGCGACATCATGGCGAACGACAGGCCGCTCCAGTGGTTGATGGCGATCGTGCCGTAGTCGAGCCGCGACAGAGCCGACTGCAGCGCGTTCTCCCGGGCGGGATCGTTGCGGAAATCGGCCGGGAGCGTGATCGACGCCGCCAGCGTCCCCCACAGCTCGCGGTTGGCAAAATCGACCGCCTGGTTGAGAAATGCCGTGTCGGAATCGGCCTTCAGCGGCGTCTCGACGCTCACACAGACGAACGACTCTTCGTTGAAGAACAGGGGCGAAGCTTGGGGGTTGACGCCGCGTAGCAGGGTCCAGGGGAGCTTGTCGCCGTCGGCCGCTTTGTTGGCGAACCGGGCAAACCGATCAAGCGCGCCCGGATAGTACGCCTTCCGCGGACTGACGCGGTCGAGGACCCGCTGAATCTTGTCCAGAAACCTCTCGCGGTCCGGCCAGGTGGCCGAGGTGACGATGACCTTGGTCGCGATGCAGTTGAAGGAGCAGTTGTTGGTGATCGACGTGGCGATGTTCTCGGCCTGAAAGTCGAGCTGGCGGTCGCTGTACTTTCCGGGAACGACGATCCACGGCGTGACGTTGCCGAGCTCGCTCGAGATGGGCTTGTGCAGGACGGGGTCTTTCTCGCGCTTCCGCCGATCGCGTTCGGGGCCGGGGGGTCCCCATACGATCGCATCGTGCGAGTTGATCGAGCCGGTGATGTGCACTTCGCCTACCAGGTTGTGCTGCACGGCCGCCGCCCCGACGTCCGCACCACCGTAAATGATCTGAAAGTATCCGGCGTCGATCAGCGGGGCGTAGGCCCGCTCGAAAACTGGGCCCAGCGCTTCGTTGACCGGATTCATCTTCAAGAGCACCGAGCGGCCTTCCTGAAACAGCTTGGTGAAGGCGTCGGTCGTGGGAATCGACGAGACGTTGCCCGCCCCCAGCACCAGAACGATCCGCGGATTCTTCGGGTTCCAGCGACCAGGCACGCCGTGCGGGCACTGTCGCAGCGACTCGGCCGTGATGCCGGGGAGCATCCGGGACTCGACTTTGAACCCCTGGAAAGTCAGCCCGTCGAACAGTCCTTGCGCCGGAAAGATAGGGACGCGCAGCCGGGCATCCGGGCCCATTTGCGGCCGGCCGGGCAGCCGCGGCTTTCCCTGGCTCTTGATGTCGCGAAGGCTCTGGATCAACAGCCGCAAGTGCCGAACCGTGGCTACCGGACCACCGGTGATATCTTCGGCCCGCAGCGTGCTCTTTTCGGGCAAGCCTTTGAAGCGGCTGGAGACCGCCACCCAGTCGTCGGCTGCGCGCATCGTCCCGTAAATGCAGATCTCGGCGAGGGAAATGAGGTCGTCGACCGAGGCCGCCATCAAACGATCGTGAGCCGCATCGAGCACCTGCAGGCTGCGTTCGAGCTGGGACTGCGTCGTTTGAGTGGGGAGAGGCAGCGCGGTCGACATAGTCGCCTCCGGATGAGATGGTGGGGCCCGAAAGGCCGGGGCGCGCCGGGCGTTGCGAGCATGAGAGTAGTTCGAGGGAGGATAATTACGCTCCACATAATACCGACCGACCTGGACTTGTTCGACTGTCTACTAGCACAAATACCTACAAAACCTGGTCGGGGCTTCTCGAATTCTGTCACGGCCGGGCTGTTTTCCTGGCGCCCCTTGACGCCGATTGGCGGGGTTGCCCGGGTTCGGCGGGGTCCGCGGCGCGGCATTACAATCGAAGCAAGGACTTGAGGATGCGAACGTGAGCGACGGCGGCAATGGGGGCGCGGGTGGGGGACCGGATTCGACGGCCGCTCCCGAAATCTCGATCATCACCCCCTGCTACAATGCCGCGCGGCATCTGCGCGACGCGATCGAAAGCGTGGCCGAGCAGCGGGGCGTCCGCGTTGAGCACATCGTCGTCGATGCGGCGTCCAAGGACGGCACGGTGGAGATCCTCGAGCAGTCCCCCCAGGTGCGGTGGATTTCCGAGCCGGATCGCGGTCAGGCCGACGCGTTCAACAAGGGCTTGGCGCTAGCCCGCGGGCCCTTGATTGGCTGGCTCAATGCGGACGACGCCTACCAACCGGGTGCACTCGCCCGGGTGGTGCAATTCTTCCGCGAGCATCCCGAGGCTGTGTTGGTCAACGGGCATTTGGTGCGGGTCGACCCCGAAGGTAACCCGCTCGAATTCCTGCCGGCCCGCTCGAGCCGGTTCTGGCTGCGACACTTCTGGTGGCGGTGGTACTGGCTGAACCATCCTTCGACGTTCTATCGCAAGAGCCTGTTTGATGAAGTCGGCCCGGTCGATATCACGCTGCACTACGCGATGGACTACGACTTCTATCTGCGGGCATCACAGCGGCACGAGTTTCACGACATCGACTTGCTGACGACTCGCATGCGCGTGCATCCGGAGGCAAAGACCAGCCAGGGCTGGGACAACTTCGCCGCCGACGTCCGCCGGACGTTCGAGAAAGTCTGGAAGCCAGGCCATCCGTGGTTCTATCGCTATTCGCTGTTGGGAGTGCGGATGTATGCTGCCCGAAGTCACCTTGCCGAGTCGTTTATTGCGCTGCGGGCGAACGAGCCGAAAACGAGCGCCGCGGAATTGAAGCGGGCAGCCGCCTGGTGGCCGTTGTTGCCGCTCCTGCCGGCGTTTTATCCCTACCTGGCGCGGGTGGTCGCGCGGCTGGCGCTCGGGGAATCGCGCTACGGGCGACTCCGGAGCTCGAATCGTAAACGAGCGGATTCAGGAACGACGTCTCATGAGAAGTCAGCTCCCGATTGGGTGGAAGTCTATAGCGCCGCAAATGCGATCGATGCCCGCTTAGCACAAGCGCAGCTCGAGGCGGCGGGAATCTCAGCCTTCGTCGCCGAAGAATCGGTTGCGGCGCTTTATCCCAATTTCTCGTGGGCCGCGCCCCGGATCCTGGTCGCCGCCGCGGATGCAGAAAGGGCAGCGCGGGTTCTGCGCGAGCAAAAGGAGTCGAAACCGTCTGCTGATTTCTTGAGGGAATGACGCGATTTTGAGTGCGACAGTGATTCAGACGACGCAGCGGCCGCTTCGATGCGCAGCTACTTATACTCGGTCAACTGTCCTGAATGCGGCGCCCACCGACGCGTGTCGCACGTGACTGTCGGGCTGTTTGAGTATTTTTGTGCGCAGGCGAATCTGCTCGGCGCTCAAAGCGACACAACGCGGTATTTCTGCCCGAAATGTTTTCTGGCGGTTGTCCTACCGCGGCGGATTGAAAGCCGGTTCCTGCTCGAAGCGGGGCGCCCGACCGACGATTACGGAAATCCGTCCCCCTTTCGGGAGCGCCTGCTCCAGCAGCTCAAGCAATTTGCTCAGCCCCAGCGCCTCTACGCGCTGGTCACGATTCCCGAACTCGAGATCCCTTGTCCCGACGACAGAGAGCAGCTCGAGGTGTGGCGGAATTACCCCGAAAAACCCCGGCTCCCATGTGACCAGTGTGGTTCTCGCAGGACAAAACTGTGGGACCACGGCGTGATTGGCTTCCAAGTCGTGACCGGCTGGTGAATCAGCCGACCACTACCCCAGGTTCAGCGACTGGGCCATCCGCTTGAGCGAGTCTCGCAGCGACGGACGCTGCGGCTGTTCAGGATGCAGCCCCAGAATGCTGTGAGCCAGCGTCGAGATATCTCGCAAAGCCACGCTGTCGGGGGCCGACTTTTGCAGCAGCCGGCCGCTGTTCTCGGCCAGCTCGATCGCCGGGTCTGAAGCCACGAGGTACACTTCGTGCTCGTTCAAGTGACCTTCGATCGTATGCCGCGAGATCGCGTCCACCGAGGCGACGTATTGATTGATCACGACGTAGTGCTTGCCGATCGAGCCACGCCGCAAGAGGGCCTCCAAGAGCGTCCGCATGCTGTGCAGTGACGGAATCGTCGGTTTGGCGACGAG
>DASPSM010000896.1:0-3419 GCA_035623955.1 Planctomycetaceae bacterium | reverse complement strand
CTTTGCACTCGTTCAATCCGCGACAGGCGTGCCAAGCGACTGTTGTGGCTCCCGCGGCGGTTGCGCTGCCATCCGGAGAAGTCCCGCCTTTGGGTGCTGCTGAAGCACTCGAAGCGTCCGGTTTCGTGTCCGGTTTAGCCGCTCGGTCGCCACTACCGCAGCCTGCGACGGCGCCAGCCAGGACGCCACCAAAAGCGGCCGCCGCGAATCGGTGAAACTCGCGTCGACTGAGTTCGCGTTGCGGCTGTTCGACCGGCTCCATTCCAATTCCCGTGTTCAGCCTCGACCCGACCGACTCCGTAATCTTTGGGAATTGGCGGAAGGCCGTCAAGCTGCACGGTCAACGGTTCGGCGGGGCGATAAAGGCGCCCGTTCTCGACGCCTTTCGGCGCAAAAAAAAACGGGGAAGGCCGCGAGCGTCCTCCCCCGTATTATTCGGCGAGCTGAATGATCCAGCGAACGGGGCGTGATCCAGGAAACAGCAATCACCCGACAGGCGGCTTGTGTATGACTTTTAAGTAAATGACCGTGCGAATGACCACCGCCCGCCGAGTGATCGAGAAGGTGTCGATGGTTTCAAACGGTCAGATCCACGCCTGAAGTATCGCAGCGCGAGGCCGCTCACTCTGTGCGGCGTCTCACAGATTGGGAAGTTTCAGGAGGTTTTGCGGAAACTGCGTTTCCACAGCCTCCGGGACTAGCGCCTTGGCGCTAACTTCCGTTGGCGCTTTGGGTTGTGGCGGCTGCGCTCCGCAGCTTGCGGACCGCCGCGACGACGATCCGCACCGCTTCGTCGATCTGGGCGGCCGTTGTGGATCGACCCAGGCCGAACCGCAGGCTCGCGCGAGTCAGGGCGTCGCTAACCCCCATCGCCCGGAGCACGTGGCTGGGTTCGGGATCAGCAGAAGTGCAGGCCGATCCGGAACTGACCGCGATGCCGCTCAGTCCGGACATCAAGGCCTCGCCATCGACTCCGTCAAAGCTCACGTTGAAATTGCCCGCCAGCCGTTCGCTCGGATGGCCATTCACGTGCAAACCGTCGAGTTCCTGCTGCAAGCCGCGAAGCAGTCGCTCGCGAAGCGACGCCAGCCGGGCGGACTCCTCGTCCATTTCTTCTTCGGCAATTCGGCAAGCCACGCCGAGACCGACGATCAGCAGCACGGGGAGCGTTCCGCTTCGGAGCCGGCGCTCGTGGCCCCCGCCATAAAGCAGCGGCTCGATGGCGATCCGGCCGCGGTCGCGCCGCACGAAGAGCGCGCCGGCTCCTTTCGGCCCATAAAGCTTGTGGGCGCTCAGGCTCAGCAGATCGATCGGCAGCTCCGACAAGTCGATCGGAATCTTGCCGACGGCCTGAACAGCGTCGGAGTGCAACAGGATGTTGCGCTCCCGACAGATCTCGCCAATCTCGCGAAGGGGATTGATCGAGCCGACTTCGTTGTTGGCAAGAATCACCGACACGAGAACGGTGTTCGCTTTGATGCAGGCCGCGACCTGGCCGGGCTCGACCCGGGCGTATTTGTCGACCGGCAGAAGCGTGACTTCCGTCCCCGAGCGCTCCAGTCGTCGCAGCGGGTCGAGGACCGAGCGGTGTTCGGCCGAGGTCGCGATCACGTGACGGCCGGGCCCGGCGGCCCGCACCACGCCCAACAGCGCCAGGTTGTTGGCTTCGGTCGCGCCGCTGGTGAAGATCAGGCTGCTCGCATCGGCACCCAGCAATTGGGCCACTTCGCCCCGGGCCTGCTCGACCGCGTCGGCCGCTTCTGTTCCGAAGGCGTGGTTGACGCTGGCCGCGTTGCCGAATTTCTCCAGAAAAAACGGGCGCATGGCGTCGAAGACCCGCGGATCCACGGGCGTCGTCGCATGATGATCGAGGTAGATGGGCCGCGCAGTGGCCATTGGAAACTCTCGCGAGCAAACGGCTCGCATTCGAGCCGTTTTACGTATTGTATTCGCCCGCCCGATCGGCGCGGCGTCACGGCTCGCGCGCGACGGGGCATACGAAGCCAGCGGGCTTGACGGCGATCACCGAGCACTTCATGTGCGAGACCAGCCTCTCCGCCGTCGTACCGACGACGAAACCCGAAAGCCCCGAACTGCCCGCAGTCCCCATCACCACCAGGTCGATTTGAAAATCGTCGATGGCCTTGAGGATCGCCTCATCGGGCGGCCCGTCGACCACGTGGACCTGCACGCCGTGGGGCAAGGTGCGGTAGTCGGTCAGCGATAACTGCTCGTGGAGCCTGCGCGTCGCCTCGGCTCGTTCTTGGGCGAGGAAATCGTTGACCATCTTGCGTTGTGTTCTGCCGAACCACGCGGGGGGAGCCACCATTCCTTCGACGGCGTGCAGAAGATGCAGTCGCGTATCGACCAGCTGCCCGCCATTGACCGCGATTCGCAAGGCGTCCTGCGAAACTTCGCTCAAGTCGCTCGGAACGAGAATATTGAGATCGTCCCAATTCGGGTCGGGGCGCGTGATCCAAACGGGGCAGGGACAATTCCGCAGCAGCTTGACTCCCGTCGACCCGAACAAAATCCGACTGAGTTGTCCGAGGTTGCGCGTGCCGATCACCACCAGGTCGTGGTCTTCGATCAGGACTTGCCGGCAGATTTCCTCCCAGGGGGTGCCGAATCCCAGTTTTTGGACGGCCTCGACCCCCTGTTCCTTGGCCCGCGCAACGAACCGTTCGAGGATCTCGAACGCCTCGCGCTCGAGATCGCCTTCGGCGTGCTCGAGCTCTTGTTGCAGCATCGTCCGGGCCGGCTCGGAGATATCGAGCGTCGAGAAGATCGTCAGCCGGCCATTCGTGTGGGCCGCCAGCCAGATCGCCCGCCGCAAGGCCTCTTCGTTGGGCGGCGTCAGCTCATAATTCGCCAGGTGATCGGCGTTCGCCAGGTCGATTCCCACCAGAATATTGCGGAATCGTTGCATGAATCGCGGCTCCTTCGTTCCCTTCGCCGACAAAATCATCATGCTCGACCGCCGGCGCGGCGGTCAACTCGCTTGGACAACGCCGTCGACTCTGCTTTGGATCACCTTTGCCGGCTCGTTTCTTCGCGAACTCGAGCGAACTATAATGAAGTGCTTTGCGTCCTGCGAAACGGCCGCGCGGCGTGTTTTCTCCCTGCGACAGGCGTGCTCAATCGGCGATGAATCCCGACGCTGCTTCACTCTTCAATCCGGCCCAAGCCAATCCAGCCCGGACGGACACTCCCATCCCAGTGCCGCCGCCAGTCGACTCGACGGCGCTCCAGACGATCCCGGCGGCGACGAGCGGCTGGACAGGGCGCTCGCGGTTGGAACTTGAGCGCATGGATCCGCAGGTGCAGTGCATCCAGCCCGGCGGCGGGGTGGTGATTCGCCTGGAGTTGGCCTGGGGCCGTTTGCGCCGGAAGTACTTGAAGCTGCTGCGGCCGCGCTA
>DASPSM010000855.1:0-9405 GCA_035623955.1 Planctomycetaceae bacterium | reverse complement strand
GATCCCAGGCGCCGAACGCCGCGACGGCCCCGCCGAACCGCGGCTTGCGATACAGCCACTCGAGCACGGTGCGGTTGGGGTTGTCGCGCTTGTCGTTCGTGCGGATGCGTGGATCGGCGAAGCCGCAGAGGGTTTCTACATACCCCGGAAAGGAAATGCAGCGGCCGTTGGTGACGCGGACGACGCTGGCCTTGTCCTGGTTGCCGAAGAGCTGTCCCTGGCGCGCCGCGGTCTTCCAGAGGAAGGGGAACAGGGCCTCGCGACGCGCTTCGACTGTTGGCTGGCCGAATTGCCGTTTGAGCGCGGCGGCATTCTTGACTCCTCCGGGCTTGGTGGTGAGCAGCGCCTCCTCGGCACCGCGAAAGACTTCCTCCCAGCGCACGCCGTCGTTCATCACGAGAATGATGTTCTGCGTCTTGAGCGGTTGGGCCGCCGCGAGCGGCGCCCTCTGCGCGAACAGGCACAACGCCAACAGCCAAATGACCGCCAGATATCTGCGCATGGTGTTCGATTATCGTGAGTGAGCGATCGAAGCCGGGTCAAAGCGAGCCCGGCTATTAGAGCATCCAACCCCGAAATATTCCGCCCCCGAAATATTCCGCACTGTGGCGGTTTCAAAATCGTTGACACTCCGCGGCGGGCCAAATTACGATCGAAACCGGCGGATCATCCTCCTGTCTGCCCCTCCCGGCCGGGATCAAGCCATGAGTATTTCCGACATCATCATCAGAGCTCGCGAGGTCGTTTATTGCACCCAGCTGGCGCTGGGCATTTACGGAGTCTACCTGCTGATCGTGATGTTCCGGCAGCTTGCACGGAAGCGGTTCTCGAGCCAGGGGGCCGCGGCGAAGTTTCTGGAGCAAGTCGACGAGAAGCTGCAGCAGCACGACGTCGATGGCGTCGCCGGTATTTGCGATTCGCCCGCGTATTGGTCCAAGGCTGTGCCTCAATTGATCGTCGTGGCCCTGCAGAATCCGCAGCTCAGTCCGGTCAAGCTTCGGCGACACTTAGGCGAGACGTTCGAGCGCGAAGTGCTCGCCGACTTCGATTACCGCTCGTCCTGGATCGTGACCATCGTGCGGGCCGCCCCCATGCTGGGTCTGCTGGGAACGGTGATGGCGCTGATTGCCGCGTTCGAAAAGATCGCCACCGTGCAGACGCAGGGGAGCGATCCCAGTGCCCTGGCGGGCGACATCGGCCACGCCCTGCTCACGACGGCCTTCGGCCTGGCGATCGCCATTCCGCTCACGCTTGCGGGCAATGCGATTCACGTGCGGCTCGGAATGCTGCAAAACGCCGTCCAGCACCAGTTGGGCGCGTTTCTGGAGAGTTACGAGGCTGCGTTCCGTCCTGCGAAAGGGAAGCCCGCGTGAAGCGCCGCGCCCTGCTTTCCGGCGACTCGGCCCAGCAGCAATGGGGGACGAAAGAGCGCAAACCCCCCGAGGCCGACATCGACGTCACGCCGCTGGTCGACTGTGTCTTCTTGCTGCTCGCCTTTTTCATGATGACGTCGCCCATGAAGGGCAATCCCGATCGGAAGCTGCCGACGGCGCTGCACGGCGGGCCGATCAATCCGAACACCGCGACGACGATTCATATCGCCGAAGCGGAGCCCAATCCGCGGATCCTGCTCGACAATCGGGAAAGCAGCGTGGACGACGTGCGCCCGTTCGTCGAAGAAGGGCTGCGGAAAGGGCATTCGACGGTGATCATCAAGGCGGATCGAAAGATCCCCTGCGGACTGGTGCAAAAAGTCGCCAAGGCGATCACCTCGGTCGAGGGGGTGCGGTTTTGCATCGGTGTGCTGGACAAAACCCCGGAGTGATTCGTCGACCCGCGACTGCCAGGCGTTCGTGAAGTCATGGCCATCCGTTATCACTGCCCGCAGTGCCGGCAACTCCTGAGCATCGCCAGTCGCAAGGCCGGTCAGCCCACGCAATGTCCGACCTGCGGCAGCCAGCACACCGTGCCGCTCGAGAGCGAGCCGACGCGGCGCCCGCCAGCCCCTGGCGTCTCCCGCCCCGTGCCGGCGCCGGAGCCGCCCGTCGAGATGCTGCCGAGTGCTCGCGTGCGCGGGCCGCTCGATCCGGCCGGGTCGTCGGGCTCGCATCTTTTGGTCGGCCTGATGCCCGACGACCGCGCCCGCCATTGGGCCGACGACGACGAAGAGGAAGAAGGGCTGGTGATTTCGGGCTTCGAGCGGAAGTCGGACGAGTTCGACCTGATCCCCCTGGTCGACTGCGTCTTTCTGCTCTTGGTCTTTTATATGATCACGGCCTCTTACGCCCTGCAGAAGATGATCGAAATGGCGGCCCCGGCGGCGGACAAGAAGGGGACCGTGCAAGCAGTGCAGGCTGCCGACGACACGGGGCAAAGCTCGCTAGTGGTGCAGATCGACGCTCAAAACCGGGTCACGATCGACGACCGGCTCGTGCCGAATCCAGCCGACATTCCGGACATTTTGCGTGGCAAGCTGAACGGCGACCAGAAAAACGTCCTGATCATCGAGGCCGACCCGCGGGCCTATCACGAAACGGTGGTGGCCGTGACCGACGCGGCCAAGGATCTGCCGTTTCAGCACGTGCGAATGGCCGTCAAATCGGGCGACGAAGACTGAACTCGCGCCCGGTCGGCCCAAACTCATTCCGGAAGGCAGGCATGCTGATGCGCAAAGGCGTCAACTCGCGTAAGCGTTACGGATACTTGGCTCTCGCAGCCGGATTCGGGCTGTCTGCCGCGCTTGCGGTCGCGGCGGGCGATACCAAACCCGCTCCAGGGCCCGCGAGCACCGAGCCGCATTTCGCGAGGCTCGGCAACTACGGCCGGAAAGTGACGACGACGTCGCCGGCTGCACAGCAGTATTTCGATCAAGGGCTGGCCTTCCTCTTCGGCTTCAATCACGACGAGGCGATCCGCTCGTTCGAGGCCGCCGCGGCGGCGGATCCGAACTGCCCGATGGCGTATTGGGGTATCGCGATCGCCAACGGTCCCCACATCAACCACACCGAGGTCGACGAGGCACACGCCAAGGCGGCCTGGAAAGCCTTAACGAAAGCCCGCGAGCTCGCCGGCGGAGCTTCGACGGTGGAGCAGGCGTTGATCGACGCACTCAGCAAACGATACGCCGACCCGCAGCCTAAGGACCGCACTCCGCTCGACGTCGCCTACGCCGACGCGATGCGCAAGGTGTGGGAAGCGCATCCAGAGGACGCCGACGTCGGTGCACTCACGGCCGAGGCCATCATGGATCTGCGTCCGTGGGACCAGTGGACGCCGGCAGGCAAACCGCAGCCCGGCACCGAAGAAGTGCTTCGCATCTTGGACACCGTGCTGGCCAAATCGCCCAAGCAGCCCTTGGCCGCGCATCTCATGATTCACGCCTCCGAGGCGTCGCCTCATCCCGAACGGGCCGATGTGGCGGCCGATCGGCTCCGCGACCTGATGCCCGGCATCGGCCACCTCGTCCACATGCCCTCGCACATCGATGTGCGTCGCGGTCGTTGGCAAGAGGCGGTCGTCGCCAACGAAAAGGCCATCTCGGCCGACAACGCCTATTACGCCACCGTCCCCAAGCAGGGCTTTTATCGGCTCTACATGGCGCACAACCATCACATGCTGGCTTACGCCGCCATGATGCAGGGACAGAGCCTGAAATCGAAAGCCACCGTCAAAGAGATGTTGGCCTCGGTTCCCGAGGAGGCCATCAAGCATCAGGCAGAATTGATCGACGGCTTCTTCGCTTTGCCCTACGAATTGCATCTGCGGTTCGGCCGATGGGACGAAATGCTTGCCGAGCCAAAGCCGCACGAAGAATTTCCAATTGCGACCGCCCTGTGGCACTACGCTCGCGGCGTTTCGTTCGCCGCCAAGGGTTCAGTCGATCAGGCCAAGAACGAACAGAAGGAATTCCAGCTCGCGATCGAGCACGTGCCGCCGACGGCGAACTTCAGCAAAAATCCGGCGAGCTCGATCTTTGGAGTTGCCGAGCGGATGCTCACCGGAGAGACCTTGTATCGCGAAGGGAAAGTGGACGAAGCGATCGCCGCGCTGCGGGAATCGGTCAAGCGCGAGGACAACCTGAAGTACGCAGAACCCCCCGCGTGGATCCAGCCGGTGCGTCACGCGCTGGGCGCGGCCCTCTTGGATTCGCGCCGCTTTGCCGAGGCCGAGCAAGTCTATCGCGACGACTTGGCGCGCTATCCGAACAACGGCTGGTCGCTGTATGGTCTTTCGCGGGCGCTCAAGGGGCAAGGGAAAAACGCCGAGGCCCTCGCCGTCACGCAGCAGTTCGACAAGGCCTGGGAGCACGCGGACGTCAAACTGGCGTCGTCGTGCTTCTGTCTGCAGCCAAAGTAGGCTGCGAAGCGTCCGCTACGCCTCCCCCTTGCGGCCGCCGAGCATGCGTTTCCAGCGGCTGCTGGAAGCCTCGCCCTTGCCGCCCTCATCGGCAGGCGCGGACGACCCGGCGTCGTCGCGGGCTTTCTTGAGATCCTTCTGCAGCTGCTCGTCCATGACGCGGATGCGGACCTCTTCGCGAGCCAGTTTGGCGCGCTGCAACGAGAGTTCGACTTCGGCCAGCCGCAACGTCTCTTCCAGCCGTTTCTCGAGGGCTTCGAGCCGCACGCGGAGCTGTTCGGGCAGGTTTTCGAGGCCGGCCCAGCTGTTGGGCACGTGGCCCATCGACTCGATTTGCCGCAGCCGCTGCAGCAGATAGACGATGTACTTGTCGCGGGCCTCGCAGGCCTCGGCCAGCTCGTCTTTGGTCGCGCCGTGCGCGTCGACCGCGTCGGGAGCGTCCTGAAGTGGGGGCAATTCGATGCAGAGCGCCGCCGGCGCGGCCCCAGCGGATTGACCGGTCGCACCCTCACCAGACGGCTCTTCGGCAGCCGGCGCGCTCTCGGGCTGAAACGCCGCCTTCATGAACTCGAGCACGCTCTTGGGCGAATCGGAGGGATTTCGCCGACTCGAGGAGCTCGACTCGTAGCGCGATTCGCCGCGGGAGAAGGCCGCGTCGGTCGAACCTTGTCCGCCTCCCGATCCGCCGTTATTCAGCACCAGGTCGTGGATCTGGCTGAGCTGGTTCTCCAACCGGCCAAAGAAGGCCCCGGGCTGCATGTCCTCCCATTGCTGGACGGCATTCTGCAGATCCTCGACCAGCTTCTGCTGCTGTTCGATCAGCTCGGGCGGAATGCCCAGGATGCCGGAGCGCACGCCCCGATCGGCGCCCGTGCGGTGCAGCCGGTCGAGTTGCTCGGCCGCCTGCTCCAGGCGCTCGGTGAGCGCGGTGACGAGCTGTTCTCTCTCGGCCAGCTGGGCCTCGAGAGTTTCGACTCGTTCCTGCGTGATTTCTGCTTCGACCATCCTGACGCCACCGTTGCCCGCGTCGTGCCGGTTCGGGCTGGAATGTCCCCGTCGAGTGCGACGGGCACACCCGCGCCGATGATTTTCCGCAGGCGCTCGAAGCGGACGGCGCAACGCCGCCTGTGGAAAAAAGGCAACAAAATAGCGTACCTCAATAACCGGCGGGGAGAGGGGGGCGCCGGGCAGGATTCTCCGACAAGTCCGCCTTGGCGATCATGTCGTGCGGGCGTACACCTCGGGATTGACCACGTTTTCCGGACGGGCGCCCGAGAGCGCGTCTGCGATCTGTTGCGCTGCGCGCGCTCGTAACTCCGATAACGATTCTTCCGACACGAAGGCCGCGTGGGGCGTCACGATCACCCGCTCGTCGCGGTACAAAGGATCAGATAGATCGGGCGGCTCGGGGTCGAAGACGTCGAGCGCCGCCCCGGCGATCCTGCCGTCGGCGATCGCGTTCCGCAGCGCCGCCGTATCAATCAGGCCTCCGCGGGAGGTGTTGACCAGCCACGCGGTCGGCTTCATCCGGGCCAGTTGCGGCGCGGAAATCATGTGGCGGGTCGAATCGGTGAGCGGAGCATGCAGCGAGACGAAGTCACTCTTCTCCAGTAGCTCATCCAACGAAACCATCCGGCAGCCGGTGCCAAAATCGTCCCCGCGACGCGTGTGGGCCAAAACGGTCATCCCCAACGCCCGTGCTTTCGGATACAGGAGGCGGGCGATGTTGCCGAATCCGATCAGACCCAGCGTCGTCTCCGAGAGCCGCCGCATCGGCGGACCGGCGCTCAATTTGTACTCGCCCTTCTTGGTGCGGGCGTGAAAGAACGCAACGTTTCGAGCGGCGGCCAACAAGAGCGCGAGCGCGTGATCCGAAACTTCCTGCACGCAATAGTCGGGAATGTTCGTGACCGGAATGCCCAGCTGGGTGCACGTCGTCACGCTGATGTTGTCCAAACCGATGCCGAACCGCGCGACGATTCGACAGCGCGGAGCCGCCCGGATGACATTGGCGGTGACGGGCGCCCAGTTCGTGCCGATCGCGTCGGAGTTCTTAGCCAGCTCGAGCAGCGTGGCTTCGTTGCCGTTGGGAGCTTCAACGACTTCCGCGCCGACCGACGCGAGGACTTTGCGCTCGATCGAGCAGTCGGGCCACGCACGATCCGTGAGCAGCACGCGGAAAGGCGGGCTCATGAATTGGCTCAGCCCTGTTGAGCGGCCAGTTCCGACATCCGGATCGCCGGCTCGACGACCCGCTCCCAGTTCTCACGCAGATACTCGGGCGGGCCGCCCTTGGTGGCGACATATTCGGCCGCCTGCACCGTCGGCACCATCTCGATCGCGTCCCACGGGCAGACCGTCAACTCGTACGGATCGGTCTTCTTCGTGGGGATGTGCACGCAAACTTCGCAGCCGACGCAACGCTCGACGTCGATCTCGCACCATGACTGCAACACCGAGATCGTGTCACCCGGCACCTTGTAAATGCAGTCGACCGGGCAAACCTCGAGGCAAGCCTCGCAGCCCGTGCAATTGTCGGCATTGATGACCGCCACTTCCTTGGGCAGTTTCTTGCGTGCACCTGACTTGGCCATCGTCGTCCCCGTCGTCTCTCTTTTTGGTAGGTCCCGCTTGCCGAGCGGGACCTGCTTTAAGGTTCTCGCTTCGGCGAAGCTCCCGCCCGGCAGGCGGGACCTACACGCAATCCCTTGGGAGGCCCGATTTTAAGCAGCCTGGGCCTGCCCGTGCAATCCCGCGAAAACCCTGCGAATTTGCGGCCGCACGCTCCGATTTATCGGTCGCCCCGCGCTGAAGGTGTAACCAAATCAATTCTTGCAGCAAAAACGACGCTCGGCAACCCGGCCGACGTGCCGCAACGACTACTTGGGGAGACGGCCGATGAGGCTTTCGATGCGTTGGACCTCGTGCGGCGACTTCAACGTGTCCGTACAAATCCCGCGCTTTCAGCCACAGGTTTCGCGCCCCGTCCAGCTTCCCGAGCATCCGCGACTCGACCGTCCTCGACCTTGAGGCTCGGCTTGAGTGAGCTCGCCGAAGGCAGACCCGAAGGGAGCTCGCCGGAGTCCGCGTGACTGGATTGTCGCCCCCTGCGGGCCTGAAGGCCCCGGAGATCGATCACACGCGCCCCATTTAAAAAAAGTTGCCACGCTCTTGTGATCGCGTAGAAACTTGATCTTCGTTGCAACGTTTTGGGGCTGGTAAGATGGATGAGGCCACAAACGGGACGGGACTCGAACGGGACGGGACTCGGTGTGATCGATCGAGCACAGGCTTAAAGGGATCGATCTCTTAAGCCCCCCCGGAACGGGTAGCACGGGCATCGCTCATTTAGCCACTGGAGCGAGCCGGTCCCACACAATTGCAAAAGCCCTCGAAGGGGGCGACACTTCGACCTGGAATCTGTCGCCTCCGTCGGGGGCTATTCAGTTCCATGGCCGACTCCATCCAACTGGCCCGCCAGCATTCCCATTAAGTGTTCTAAGCCGAGTCAAAAAAGAAGTTCGCATTCACGCGCCGGTGGCAAGCGGACTGTCACGCCTGCGGGGTTGAAGAATGCCCGTTCCCAATCGCAGTGCCGAGGTCGTCGCCGACCACGTGGCCATGACTTTCGAAGGCGGTCAGGTCGCGGTGGCGGATGCCAGTTTTTTGATCGCCGGTGGCGAGTTTGTCGCGATCGTCGGTCCGTCGGGCTGCGGGAAATCGACTTTGCTGCGAATTATCGCCGGATTGATCGCCCCGACCAGCGGCCTGGTTCGTGTCGGGCATCGAACGGCGGCTGCGGCAACGCGTGACGCGGCCCGGATCGGTTTCGTCTTTCAGGATCCCCGACTGTTGCCCTGGCGCACGACGGCTCAGAATATCGGCCTGCCGCTGGAGCTGGCTCGCAGCCCGAAGGCGAGCCGCTCGTCGCGCGTCGCCCAGGCAATTTCGCTCGTCGGCCTGGCCGAGGCTGATGCCGCCAAAACGCCACGGATGCTCTCGGGCGGGATGCGGATGCGCGTGTCGCTCGCCCGCGCGCTCGTCACCGAGCCCGAGATCTTGCTGCTCGACGAACCCTTCGGAGCCTTGGACGACTTGTTGCGGCAGCAGCTGAACGATGAACTCGAGCGGATCTGGCTCGCGCGGCGGCCGACGGCTATTTTCGTCACGCACAATGTGAGCGAGGCCGTCTACCTCTCGCAGCGGATCCTCGTCATCAGCCCGTCGCCGGGCCGGATCGCCAACGATGTGTCGGTTCCCTTCGAGTACCCCCGGCGGCCCGAGCTGCGCGGGACGGGCGAGTTTGCCCGCCAGGTCGGCGAAGTGAGCGCCCTCTTGCGGAAGGCGGCGTCATGAAGCTCGTCAGCCGCTCGGTCCTGACCGCAGCTTTGCCGCCGATCCTGTTTTTTCTCGTGGCGCTCGTGGCCTGGGAACTGATCGTGGGGCACTGGAAAATCCCGCCCTACCTGTTGCCCAGTCCGACCGACGTGGGGCGCGCGGCACACGAGAACTTCACCAAGCTCGCCTCGGGGACAGGAATCACGGCGGCCGGGGCTTTGTGCGGGTTTGCCGTAAGCCTGACCGTCGGCGTGCTTGCCGCGATCGTCTTTTCGCAGTCCGCGATCATTCGGCGAAGTTTTTTTCCGTACGCGATCTTCTTTCAGACGGTTCCCATCGTGGCGATTGCCCCGCTCATCGTGCTTTGGTCGGGGACGGGATTCCGCAGCGTCGTGCTGGTGGCGTTCATCGTCAGCGTGTTTCCGATCATCACCAATGCGACGGCCGGGCTGACGTCGATCGATCCGGATTTGCTCGACTTGTTTCGGCTGCACGGCGCGTCACGCTGGCAGACGCTGATCAAGCTTCGGCTTCCCTCGGCGGTGCCTTCGACGGTGACGGGAGCCAAAACATCGAGCGGCCTGGCGGTGATCGGCACGATCGTGGGCGAATTCTTCGTCGGCTACGACCCGTCCGAACACTTCGGCCTGGGCTATTTGATCCAGGAATCGACGACGCAGCTCAAAGTCGACGTCGTGCTGTGCGCCGTCG
>DASPSM010000825.1:0-2310 GCA_035623955.1 Planctomycetaceae bacterium | reverse complement strand
AGGGAGTCTCGCCGGGGAGCGAAAAAGAGAGTTACGTCGTGCGGCAGCTGTTGCGACGCGCCGTGCTGGAAGGCTACCTGCTCGGCAAGCACGAACCCTTCCTGCACACGCTCGTCCCCGCCGTCGTCGAGGCCATGAAGGCCCCCTACCCAGACCTGGCCAAGACAGCCAAGTCGGTCGGCAACGTGATCGAAGAGGAAGAAGCCCAGTTCCTCGGCGTCGTCGAAAAAGGGCTGTCGAAATTCGAGCGCTGCGTCGAGAAGGCTCGTTCGAGCGGCTCCGGAAAAATTGCCGGAGACGACGCGTTCGACCTGCACCAAACCGACGGCTTCTTGATTGAGCTGACGGAGGCGATGGCCGCCAAGAAGAACCTGGCCGTCGATCTCGAGCGGTTCAAGTACCTGATGACTCAGCACAAAATCGGGAGCGGCAGCGGCGCGTTTCTCGATTCGGTGATGGCCGAAGGCCCCCTCGATGCCGTTCGCAAGTCGGTCGGCTCGAGCCAGTTCTTGGGTTACGACTCGCTCGAAGCCGACGGCGAGGTCGTCGGCATCATCGCCGAAAAGCAACTTGTCGATCAGCTGGAAGAGGTCGGGCGGTCCGCCCCCGTGGCCGTGGTTCTCGACCGCACGCCGTTTTATGGCGAAGCGGGAGGCCAGGTCGGCGACACCGGATCGCTCTCGGGCGAGGGCTCGGAATTTGAGGTGATCGACACGCAGCGCGACGGCGGGCTCATTTTGCACATCGGTCATTTGAAGCGCGGCCGGCTGCAAGTTGGGCAAAAGCTCCGCGCCCGCGTGGATGCCGAGCGCCGCGCTGCAATCAAGCGGGCCCACTCGGCGACGCACCTGCTGCACTATGCGCTGCGAAAAAACCTGGGCGAGACTGCCACGCAGCGCGGATCGAAAGTCGAGCAAGACCAGTTCCGCTTCGACTTTGCGCACAAGCGCGCGCTGACGCCCGAGGAAATCCTCAAAATCGAGGACGAAATCAACGCTCGGATCGCCGAAGGCGCTTCCGTTCAAACGCAGCTCATGAAGCTCGACGAGGCAAAAAAGCTCGGGGCCATGGCCCTCTTCGGCGAAAAATATCCCGACCCGGTCCGAGTCGTCAGCATGGGCAAGTTCAGCGTCGAGCTTTGCGGCGGCACACACCTTGCAAACACGGGCCAGGTGGGCTTTCTGAAGATCGTCTCCGAGGAGCCCGTCGCGAAAGGAGTCCGGCGGGTCGTTGCCATGACCGGCCCGCGCGCCTTGCAGCGCGTTCGCGACGCCGAGAACTTGCTCAAGGAGCTCGTCGCCCTGCTCAAGACGCCGCAGCCCGAAGATTTGCCGCGGCGCGTGGCCGTCCTTCAGGAAGAACTTCGCGAGGCCAAAAAGCAGTTGGAAGCTCAAACGAGCCAGTCAGTCGCCGGTATCGCGGACGAGCTGTTCGAGCAGGCCGAGGACGTCGGTGGCGTCAAGATCATCGCCCGCGACACCGAGGTCACCAATCGCGAGACGCTCCGCGAGTTCATCGACCAGTTGCGCGGTAAAGGCAAGCCGGTGGCCATCCTGCTGGGTTCAAAGTCGGATGGTAAAGTCGCGCTCACGGCGGCCGTCAGTAAAGACCTGATTTCGCGCGGGGTTTCCGCGTCGGACGCCGTGCGGGCTGCGGCCAAAGTCGTGGGCGGAGGCGGAGGCGGCCGGCCGGATCTTGCCGAAGCGGGCGGCAAGCATCCCGAAAAGCTGGCCGACGCGATCGCCGAGGGGGCGGCCTACTACCGTTCGAAACTCGCGAGCTGATCAAGTCAGCCCGCGGCGACGCAGCTCTGCCACGACCGTCTGCACAATGACGCTGACCTCCTGCGGATCGAAGCCGTTGGTTCCGCTGCCCGCAGGGCAACCGCCGACTGGCTCATCCGTGAAGCCGTGCTCGGCCAGCAAGCACTGCAGCGTCTTGCTCAAGGTCGACAGATCGGTCTTTTGCTCGGGGGAGAGGGGCTGGCGGCCGACGCCCATGCGGAAGCCCCGCAGCTCCACCGCCGCGCGAAAGCCCTCCGGGAACTCGGCCGAATAGATCATCGTGTCGAACAGTGTAATCAGGTCGTATTGGATTTTGCGGGCCGCATCGAGCTGGCCGGAAAGGGTCAGGTCGTAGAGCCGCCGCGTCAACTCGGGGACGACGCCCGAGCTGGCATTCGTTCCGCCGTCGCAGCCGATCAAAAGCATGGGCATGAGCGCCGCGTCCCAGCCGGTGAGAAACGCGAAATCGGGCCGGTTCGGCCGCACCGACTTGATCATGCGGATCATGTGCGGAATATCGCCGGAC
>DASPSM010000821.1:0-3179 GCA_035623955.1 Planctomycetaceae bacterium | reverse complement strand
AAGGCCGCGGAAACCCCTATTTTGATCGAGAGAGCGCCGGCCGTCCAGTGGAACACCGGGCCCGACCGGCTGCCGGTCAAAGATTATAACTGGCCTGTGCGTATGCTCTTGCGACGACAGCCGGGCGAGCGAGCAAAAACTCACAACGCGGCGACGCGGGCGATGATGTCGGCGGTGCGGCACGAATAGCCGTATTCGTTGTCGTACCAGCCCAGGACCTTGATCATTCGCTTCCCGATTTCGGTGGTCCAGCTCGAGTCGAAGATGACGCTGGCCGGGTTGCCGATGACGTCGCTGGAGACGATCGGATCCTCGGTGTATTCGAGGATCCCCTTGAGGGGACCGGCGGCAGCCGCCTTCATTGCCGCGTTCACATCCGCGACCGTGGCGTCTTTCTTCAGGGTCGCGACCAGGTCGGTAATGCTGCCGGCCGGGACCGGGACGCGCAGCGAAATTCCGGTCAGTTTCCCCTTCAAGTCCGGCAGGACCAGCCCGACCGCCTTGGCCGCCCCGGTCGACGTCGGGATGATGTTCAGCCCCGCGGCACGGGCCCGATGCGGGTCGGAGTGCAGCTGGTCCGAGACGCGCTGGTCGTTCGTGTAGGCGTGGACCGTCGTCATCAGCCCCTGTTCGATGCCGAACGTCTCGTGCAGGACTTTGGCCATCGGCGCCAGACAGTTCGTCGTGCAGCTGGCGTTCGACACGCATTTATGGGCGGCCGTCAGCTCCCGGTCGTTGACTCCCAGCACCACCGTCAAGTCGGGCGTGTCTTTGGCCGGGGCCGAGAGAACGACTTTGCGGGCGCCCGCGTCGAGGTGACTGTCGTAGCCCGGCTTGCCGTCCTTTTTGCGTGCCGTGAAAAAGCCCGTCGACTCGAGGGCCACCTCGACCCCCAGTTCCTTCCAGGGGAGCTTGCCGGGGTCCTTCTCCGCACAGACGCGGACCGTCTTGCCGTTGACGATCAGGCTGTTCCCCTCGACTTCGATCGTGCCGGGAAAACGCCCCTGGACGCTGTCGTATTTGAGGAGCATCGCCAAGGCCTTGGGATCCCCCAGGTCGTTGACGGCGAGGACCTCAAATTCCTTCGGACGGGCTGCCAGGGCTCGAAACGTGATCCGGCCAATGCGTCCAAATCCATTGATGCCAACGCGGACAGCCACAGTCTGGTCTCCTTGAGACGACGAAAACACCGAGCGGGGGGGCCAGATGGCAGCCTTGGCACTCCGGACGTCGGACCCTCGGTCGGCCGCGATTTTAGATTGTAGGAACGAAATGCGGAAGCACCGTGGGGCTCCCGCCGGATTGCAGACCGACTCGGCGAGCGGCCAGCGTGAGCTGGCCGGTGCTTCTCTCAGCTGCCCGGCGCTTGACGAGGCGCGTGCGTAGATTCGCGACTGACGTGACTGAGAAGAAAGGCGAAGCACCGTGGGGCTTACGCCCCACGCTCGCCAGGGTCGCACTGGCTTCGACGCCGGATCGCAGAACGACCCGGCGAGCGGCCAGCGTCAGCTGGCCGGTGCTTCTCTTGAATTCCGTGTATCCTGAAATACGTGAATTTGGTTGATCCCCGCTCCAGTGGCGCACGGCATACCGATGGACCGATTCTGGTTGATCACGTGGACGACCTACGGCACATGGCTCCCCGGGGATCTCCGCGGATTTGTCAGTGGTGTCCGTCGGGCGGACGGGATTCAAGTAGTCCACAACCAACCGGGGACCGACTACGACCGCGATCGCCCTCACCTGAAGGGATTTGCGAAGGCAACACAGATCGTTCCTGCCGTACGCCTGACGCGAAAGCAAGCGGCATTGGTGTGCAGCCAGATTCAGTCGACAGCCGGCTACCGGGGCTGGAAAGCCCTGGCGGTCGCCGTTATGGCCAACCACGTCCATGTTGTGATCGGTGTGCCAGGTGATCCCGAGCCTCAGACACTTCTGCGCGATTTCAAGAGCTATTGCGCACGACGGCTCAATCAAGGTTTGACCGGAAAACGGAAACGCTGGTGGACAGAATCGGGATCCACTCGCAAGCTGCCGGATGAGGCGGCTGTCCTGGCGGCGATCTGGTACGTTGAAAACCAGGAGCACCCGCTTGTGGTTTGGATCCGCGGGGAGGAGTCGGACTGAGCCGGACACAGCTCCGTGACTTCTGCCGGGAGGGGGAAAACAGAAGCACCGTGGGGCTTACGCCCCACGCTCGCCAGGGTTGCACTGGCTTCGACGCCGGATCGCAGAACGACCCGGCGAGCGGCCAGCGTGAGCTGGCCGGTGCTTCTCTCAGCTGCCCGGCGCTTGACGAGATGCGTGCGCAGATAACGTGACTGAAAAGAAACGCGAAGCACCGTGGGGCTCACGCCCCACGCTCGCCCGGTCGCACTCGCTTGGCTGTTGGTTCTAGCGGCTGAATCGGCCGACGCCTGTTCGCGTCTATCATCAAAGTAGTGGAGAAGTTATAGTCCCCGCGCTGCCGACGTCCTTCCGATCGAGGGTGGGAAATCATCCATGCGGGTTGCCTTCGTCGAAGATCCGTACGCGGCCAACTTTCATCCGCTGACGTTGGCGCGGCCGGTGTTCGAGCTCGTTTGCGGCCAGTACTCGCTCCGCGAGCGAGTGGTGCGACATTGCGGCGTGAACGACTGGGGCGTGTTCGTTCGCGATCATCTGGCCGACGCCTATCGCGAGGCCCATCCCGAAGCTCACGTGAACGATTTCGTCTGGCTCAGCCAGGCGGCGACGGTCGTGGTGAATGGCCGCTGGCTGCCGACGGCCGACGCGCTGCGGCAGGAATTCGTCCACGAGTCGGCCGGCATGTGTGCCGGTCAGGCGGCCTTTTTCACGCTGGAGCCGTTCGACGCTTCGATGGTCATGCGGAGCGGTTGGGAGCAGTCGCTCTCGATGCTGGCTCAAGCCCATCCGGCGGTGAGCGTCCGGGGCATGCTCCTGGAATATTCGTGGGATCTCGTCCGGCAAAACGCCGCCATGCTCTGCGAGGATTACCGGCTGGTCAGTCCGCGGTACGCGTTCGCCCAGCAGCCGCAGGTCGCGCCGATCGGCCCCAGCGAAAACTTCCACATCGCCCCGACCGCCCGGATCGAACCGTTCGTGGTGCTCGATGCCAGCGAGGGACCGATCACGGTCGGCCCGGGGGCAGTGCTCGAGGCTTTCACCCGTGTCGCCGG
>DASPSM010000192.1:0-7187 GCA_035623955.1 Planctomycetaceae bacterium | reverse complement strand
CCGGGGCCACCCAGCCCAAGAGCGCGCCGCGCTCTCGTCACAACCGCGCGAAGCGCCCCAACCGGACCCTTCTCGGCAAAATGCGTCGACCTGGCCGAACGCGGTGAATTGACCGCGCCGGATGGGGTGTTTATCATCGGGTCTGGTTCGCAACTCAACGAGACTGGGACCAAGACCAAAATGCTCCGCGGGCGCTTTTATTGGTTTCGCTCCTTTAAAACAGGGCCTGCGGAGGCTGTCTCTCGTTAGTTCGATCCCTTAACAGAAAACACCCCCAAGGCCCTGAAATCCGCGACGGTTTCAGGGCTTTGTTGTTCTTGAAAGAGCCCTCACCCTGCCCTCTCCCATCGGAATGGGAGAGGGTTTTGGAAAAGTGCCTCTACGAGACTTGCACGGACCTGGAAGTCTGAACACGCGCTCGCGCCCTTCGGTCTTCAATTTGCAGCGGAAAGCCAGCCCATGATCGTGGTGATGAAGCGAACTGCGACGAAGGACATGGTGCAGCAGATGGTTCGGCGCGTCGAATCGATGGGCCTCAAGGCCCACGTGCTCGTCGGGACGGAGCGCACGGTGATTGCGGCCATTGGTACGAAACGGGACGGAGCCGTCGAAGTGCTGTCCTCTTACGAGGAGGTCGAGAAGGTGGTCCCGATCCTGGCCCCGTACAAGGTGGCCAGCCGCGAAACCAAGCCCGAACCCACCCAGGTTCGGGCCCGCGACCTCGTGATCGGCTGCGGCTCGGTCGGCGTCATTGCCGGGCCCTGCTCGGTCGAGAGCGAAGAGCAAATCATGGAAGCGGCCATGGCCGTCAAGGAATGCGGAGCCAAAGGGCTTCGCGGCGGAGCCTTCAAGCCGCGGACCAGTCCCTATTCGTTCCAGGGCCTCAAAGAAGAAGGGCTGAAGCTCTTGGCCGCCGCCGGCGAGCTGACCGGCCTGGCGGTCGTCACCGAGGTGATGACGCCGCAGCATGTCGAGTTGGTCAGCGAGTATGCCGACATGCTGCAGATCGGCGCCCGCAACATGCAGAACTATCACCTGCTGCAAGCGGTCGGCGAGACGAAGAAGCCCGTGCTGCTCAAGCGTGGGCCGGCGGCGACGATCGAAGAGTTCTTGCTGGCCGCCGAGTACGTGCTCGACCAGGGAAACAGCCAGGTCGTGCTGTGCGAGCGAGGCATCCGCACGTTCGAGACGCACACGCGGTTCACGCTCCCGCTGGCGACCGTTCCCTACCTCCACGAGCGGACGCACTTGCCGGTGGTGGTCGATCCGAGCCACGGCACGGGCATCGCCTCGCTCATTCCGTCGATGTCGCTGGCGGCGATTGCCGCGGGCTGCGACGGGCTGATCGTCGAGGTCCATCCCGATCCGCACGCGGCACTGAGCGACGGCGATCAATCGATCACGCCGGCCGTCTTCGGCAGAATCATGGAAGACTGCCGCAAAGTCGCGATGGCGCTGGGCCGGTCGCTGTAGCGCTACTTAGTGAGCGTGCGCGATTCCGGGACGCCAACGGCGCAGCCCCTCAGCCCCAGCCCCTCTCCGGCCTTGCCGGCGTCCGCCGCTTCGGCGGAAACTGCCGGCGCGGACGCAATGCGGGGAGAGGGGAGAAAGTGCCCAAAAACGGGGACAGACCCCTGACCCGTTGCGGCTGGAGCGCTGGTTTGCCCTTCCGGTAGGGGGTCAGTCCCCGTTTTTGGGCAAAGCTGGCTGGGGGTGAGGGGGCATCCCGTCAACACTCCCAGAAGCGCGCACAGTCAATTAGCAGCACGCGGAGCTTCACGATTTGTCGATCTCGCTCGCGTACCGCCGAATCAGATCCGCCGCAGCTTCCTCCGGCCCGTCGACGGACAGCTCGACGACCGGACCGCCGGGGCGCATGTCGACCATCACCAGCGTCACAGTGGCGTTGCCCACCGGCAGCTTGTCGCCCAGGTGCAGGGTTTCGATACGCGGCGTCATGGGACAACTTCCCGCTGTGTTTCCCGCGGCTCTTCCCGAAACAGCGGCACTGCGTTCTGCTCGAGGTTCTGGTCGAGGCGCCGGGCCCGGACGTCGGACCATCGCTCTTCGATCTCGATGGCCAGGGCGCGCCATCCCATGTGCCTGGCTGCCGGTTCGATTGCGAAGGCCACTCGGGCCAGCCTGTACCCTTTCGGCATCCTTTTGATCGCGCGTTTTGCAGCTTCAACGGTCGGGAAGAGTTCCGCCTGGTCACGTGCGACGATCGTGCGCAAGCCGAAATTGGACGGTTTGCTCAACCAAAAAACGCCGCAAGGGCCGGTTGCGCAGACGACGAACTGGATCGGTCTGGATTCAGCCAAAGCGGTCGACACCCTGACGGCTCAGCGATCAGCAGACCGCCCCGCCGCTTCAATCTTGAAACTGACACCCGACCCAACGAGCGCCCCGGGCAGTTCGTTGATGGCAGATTGGGCTTCGTGCCTGGTCTTAAAGACCTCAGCCGTCTCCCTCGGGCCCAACGCCCGATATCCGCCGTAACGGAATAGCCCGATCCACATGACCTCGCCCGTCGAGCCGACTGCCCTGACGACGAATGCCATTGCCAGGACCCTCTTCGCCCGAGGTCCGCGCGGGCGTACGCCATGCAACGCGCGTGCCAATGACGTCGGGGAAGCGAAAGTGGAGCCCCGAGGTTGCCCAAAGGCCACCTGCAATCACGGGCACGGCGACCCTGTCACATGAGGTCGCCGGTTGCCGCGGTGCCGCTGCGTTCGGATGGAGGCGCTCTTATCTCGAGCGTCAGGCCTTCTTGGGCGGCGTCGGCGCGGCGGCGACGCGCAGAGGCGCGCCGTGCCGCCGCAGCAATTCGATCAGCCGGTCGAGATGCTCCTGACGCGACCAGCCCTTCTCGCAGCGTCCACTGTTGTAGACGACCAGCAAGTGCGACGCGCCGTCGGGATTGCTGGGAAGCCTGAAGAAGTCGCCCTTCGCCAGCTCGCCGAGGACTTCGTCGAGCTCGGTCTTCGGCACGTCGATGTAGAGCACTTCCTGGGTCGCGGCGACCTCATCCTGATCTTCCGCCGGCAGTTTCGCCGGCTCGCCGGGCTCTGGCCTGGTGCCGGATGCCGGAACGACGGCCGAGGCCGTGTCGGCAGTCTGCGGCGCAGCGCTGGCTGGTTTGTCGGATGGGGAGAAGATGTTCCACGCCGAGCGCTTTTTCTCGACGGGCTTCGGCTGTTTTTGTTTGGGCTCCGTCACGATGCGCAGCGTCGCCCGCGCAAAAGCCGGATGAACTCCCGGATACGGATATTGGATCTCCAAGTGCACGCGCCGATGAGTCCAAGGCCGCGGAGCCGGCGCCGGCTGATCGTCCTTCGCCAGGTCGACATGCGCGGTCTGCTCGATCGCTGGCGGCTCGTCGAGCCGCTGCAGCTCGGGCGTCGCGGCGAGGTCGTAGGTGACCTGCAGCTTCTGGTACTCGGGGGCGCCGTCGCCGGCGACCTTGACCCTCTCGTTCGACGCACAGCCCGGCAGCGAAAGGCCGACAGCAATTGCGAGGCCGACCAACGGCCCGTGCTTTCGTAGCGAGCGCCTGAGGCTAGCCAAAACCAGCCGCACGTCATCCCCCAAGAATCGGTCGCGGACTCCTCCGCCTACGGGCGGGCCCTTGTAGTTGGCATTATCGGCATCGGGGGTAAATCGGTTGAAACTTCGCTGTTTTGGCGATTCAGATCGCCTGCGGAGCCCGATTCACCGGGGGTAAAGTCCGCCTCAAATTGCCGAGACTCTCGCCAAAAGCCGAAAACGCGGCAAGGCGAACATTGGAAAGCCTCGCGCCCGAAGGGAAGCGGGCAAGATCAATGGGCAGCTGGTGTTCCGGCGGGCTCCTGCAGCGTGCCGATGACCGTCTTGAGATCCGTCCAGCCCTCGGCCGCGGCCAGTTGCTCGAGCTCGTCGACCAGGCGGCCGGCAACTCCCGGATCGTAAAAGTTGGCCGTCCCCACCTGCACGGCCGAGGCGCCACAGACGAGGTATTCCATCACATCGTCGAGCGACGCGATCCCTCCCACGCCGATGATCGGAACCCTCACCGCGCGGGCGACCTGCCAGACACAGCGCAGAGCCAGCGGCTTGATGGCCGGCCCGCTCAGCCCGCCGGTCCCCGCTCCCAGAATCGGCCGGCGACGCCGCCAATCGACCGCCAATCCTTGAAACGTGTTGACCAGCGACACCGCGTCCGCCCCGGCATCGGCGACGGCCTGCGCGATGGGGACGATCTGCGTCACGTTGGGCGTGAGCTTGGCGATCACCGGAAAGCGGCACGCTCCCCGCACGCGCCCGACAAGGTTGGCCGCCATCGTGGCGTCGGTGCCAAAATCGACGCCCCCGCTGACGTTCGGGCAGGAGATATTGAGTTCCAGCGCCGCGATCCGCGGAAAATTATCCAAGCGGGTCGCCATCGCCACAAATTCGTCGACCGTCGCGCCGGCGATGTTGACGATCAGCGACGTTCCCAACTCCAGCAGAAACGGCAGGTGCTTTTCCAGAAACGCGTCGAGGCCATCGTTGTCCAGCCCGATCGAATTCAGCAGTCCGGCCGCCGTCTCCACGGTGCGCGGCGGCGGATTGCCCAGCCGCGGCAACGGCGTGACCGTCTTGGGGATGATGCCCCCCAATTTCGCCAGCGGCACGAAAGCCTGCATCTCGCGCGCGTATCCAAACGTCCCGGACGCGACCAAAATCGGGTTCGCCAGTTGCAGACGATTGAGCGTAACGGCCAGCCGACTCACGCGAAGATCTTCCTCCGCGGGTCAGCATATCAACCGCTCAAAGCCCGGCAAACTGCGCGGCCGCTGAGCAACACGGCGCCGAGGTCCTCGGCCGGGGTTGTCCGCCGAAGTTGTCGAGTGGCGCCTCGTGGATGTTGGTCGCTTGCGAGAATGTTGCTTGATGGAAGAGCCGAGCGGAAGAACCGAACGGCACGTGCGGACGCCGGGCGCGCAGCGCCTCGGCTGTCCATCCTTGGACCGTAAAATCGCGTCAGCCGAAAATCCGGCTAGATCACGCCACCGTGCACGCGGTACGGCGTTTCAACGTCCGGCATATCCAGACCCCAGATCCGCTCCCAGATTTCCGGGATGTGCCGGAGGTCTTCCGACTGGTAGATCAGCTCTCGCGCCCGCACGTCCGCCGAGGACGAGTAGATGGGCACGAAGCAGCCGACCTGAAACGTCGCTGCCAGAATTGAAGCGGCGATCAAAAACTTCCGCATCTTCCACCTCCACCACGGACCGATTCCGTCACGCCGAAGGCATCGGCGCGAGAAACGTCCGCGCCCGGTCTCACGGCCGGGCTTTCGACTTCTCAACAAATTGGCGAAAGGATCGTTCGAGGTTCGTCCCCGAGAACCGGGGACTTTTTTGGTGGGTCAGGCGACGGGAGTGCGGGTTCCCGAGATTCGATCCGTCGATGCTTCAACGATTTAGGAGATCAGTTCGCTCGTCGGGCGGCGACGACACAGAGTCTGGTCCCTGTCGTTGGCGCCACGTATTTCTAAGAGATCGGCTGTCCGAGCAGAAAAATTAAGCCTGATGTGCCGGTTCTGGGGTTGGGGAGGAATTTGCGGCGGCGCGAGCGGCGGCGGCCGCAGCGGCCTCTTCCAATTGGCGGACTCGTTCTTCCATTTCCTTGCCGGGTTTGAACGTAACCACCCATTTCTCCGCGACATCCACGCGTTCGCCGGTCCGTGGATTTCGCGCCTTGCGAGCGGCCCGCTTCTTGACTTCAAAAACTCCGAAGTTGCGCAGCTCAATCCGATGATCGGCAACCAGCGTTTCGATGATGGCGTCGAACGTCTTCTGAACGATCTCTTTGGTCTTGAGTTGCGTCAGACCAATCTCTTCCGAAATCGACTTGACGATCTCTTTCTTGGTCACGCTTCGATTCTCCCCCAAGAGATGCGACCGGACCGGCATGGTGTCCCTTGCGCCCTGCAGATGGTGTCTCAACTGTAATGCTAAGTTGAACTTAGTGTCAAGTCGTCCTAAATCCAGTTTTCCCTAACTGACCTTTTTAAGTCAGCGCACCAGCTTCCAACGGAGGAAATCGAGCCAGTGCCAAAATCGGCTTCCCTTTTGAGCCGCCTTCGTCCGCTGGGAGCGATAACTCTTCCCCCTCTCCCCATGCGGGAGAGCGGTTGGGGGTGAGGGGTCTCTGGAGCCAGAAAGAGCCGGTCAGTGAACAAGGGAACATGCGATTCCCTCAGTCCAACAAACAACGAGCTGCGGTTGGCGCTCCCTTTATTTAAATGTCGATCACCCGCGCCAGCCGTTCGATTTCCTCCAGCGGAAAGAACTGACCCTTGCCGGCTCCGGGGCACGACTGCTGCGTCATTTTCCACGCGTCGGGACTCTCCAGGTTGGAGTTCCAGAACGGCCACGTGCGGCACTGGGCCGGCCGCGCTCCGTACACCGTGCAGTGCCGCGTCTTCGGGTCGAAGAACGTGCAGTCGCCGTTCGCGCGCTCGACGAGCGACACGCGTCCGCCGATCACCCGCGTGTGTTGAGCGCGGACCTCTTCCACCGATTGGCCGCGGACTTTGGCGATCTGTGCCAGTTCTTCTTCGGTCACCCACACGACGCCCGGCTCGCCCGTGCAACAATTCCCGCACTGCGTGCAGGTGAACGACAAACCCTCCTTGTACCACGGCGAACGCTTGGGCATGGCGATAGTCTAAAACGCTTTCCCGCTATGCCGCAACGCACGCGTTTGCACGCCGGGTGGCTGAATGATCCAATCGCCGATTGGGGTGCGATTGTGCAATCATTGCCGCGTTCAGTTTCCCAAACCGACGGCTCCGCCGTCGAATCCCCAACGACAGCAAAGCTGTCGGTTTGGGAAAAGTGCGCCTCAACTCGAACTCCAACGCGCATCGTTCAACCGGTGTCGAATCATTGCGTTGCACCCGTAATGCAATCTGTCGTCGCGTCAGTGGTCAACAGACCCTCACCCCTTCGGGGTTCGTGAACCCATTCCGTGGTTGGCATGAGCTATGATCGGATGTGTCCTCGCTGACACAATTGGGATTCGCCGTCTGATCACACGCGACACGGCGCGGCAACGATGACTCAGCAATCCGGAATCGAGCCCGACCCGACCGCCGACTCGAGCGCGGCGCGCTCGGAAGATCGTGACGCCGTCGTCCTGCGCCTGCTCGAGGAACTGAC
>DASPSM010000769.1:0-8518 GCA_035623955.1 Planctomycetaceae bacterium | reverse complement strand
GGCGGATACGAGCGGGTGCCGCAATTGCCCCCATAGCTCGTGATCGCGTAATAGGTTGTCGAATTGGAAGCGTAAGGGTTCTGGGGGATGGGGTCGGAGGGACACAAATAGGTCGGAATCACCGTGGCAGTGAGGGACGCCGCCGGGTCACTTGTGGTGCTCACCGTATTCATGTCGGGATCGCCGTTGAAATCCCATTGCTGATACAGGTTGTTGCACTCGATATACGGGAGCAGATAGACGAACATCGTGTAGCCGCGGAACTTCGGTTTCACGGGAAAGTTCATCCGCATCTGGCCAGCGGGAAAGACCTGGTTGATGTCGCAGTAGTTGTGGGCCGCGATCGCGAGCTGATGCAGGTTGTTGCGGCACTGGGTCCGCCGGGCCGCCTCGCGCGCCTCCTGAACGGCTGGCAGCAAGAGCGCGATGAGCACGCTGATGATGGCAATCACGACGAGCAGTTCGACCAGAGTGAAGCCGCGACGAGTCCAAACGCGCTGCATGGAAGGCCCTTTCCTGCAAATCGGTGAGCCGTGTCTTGCGGAGTGAAGACAGGAACATGTCATAATATTGACACGATCCTATCAGATCCAGCCGCTGGGAGTGTGAAGCCGCATACAAAAGTGCCAAATTTTTTGGACCAGCGCGGCGTCTGACGCTCGCGTTACGGAGCATGGTGATCGGCGTGAGGCTGAGGTGTCGACACAATCGTGTCGGTGAATCGACGTGATTGTGGCGCCGCCAGCGAATCTGTAAATTGGCCGGAAGTTCACCAGGATTACCGAGAACATTCACCGAGAACCGGAACTGCGTATGCGATTGCTTGTCCCCCGTCGCCCCGTGGCTCAATCGGGAGCGTTCGCTCTCATCGTTTCACTGGCGATCCCGTCGGCGCGGGCTGCTTCTGCCGACGACAAGCCGCACGAAGCGGTTCTCGTCCTGCAAGGGACGACCGGCGAACTGATTCGGCTCACGCAGGGAGAGTTCAAGAAACTGCCGCACATCGAGGTCGAAGCCGTCGACCACCGCGGCAATAAAGCCCGTTACTCCGGCGTCCCGCTCCGCGCGCTGCTCGACAAGATTGGCGTACCGAATGGAGAGAAGCTCCGCGGAGAATGGATCGGCTCGTTTGTCGCGGTCGACGCGCTCGACGACTACCGTGCCGTCTTCGGGCTAGCTGAGCTCGATCCCGCTTTCAACGATCGGACGATCATTCTTGCCGACCTGCGCAACGGCCAGCCCTTGGACAAAAGGCATGGCCCGTTCCAAGTCATCGCGCCTGGCGAAAAACGCCAGGCCCGCTGGGTGTGGGGAGTCCGAGAAATCCGCGTAGTCGACAGTCGCGCGAAAGAAAAGTAAAGGGCCGGTCGCCCTCCTGCGCGGCGCCAGTCAAGGCGATTTGGCGCCGAAGCAATACACTGTTCCGTCCGGCCCGTCAGTGCCAATAACCAGGCATTTCTCGCCCACCGCCGGCGATGCGGTGATCGACCGACCGGCCCGGTACTGCCAGACCTTCTTTCCTTCCTTGAGCGTGACGGCGTAGACGTTGCCGTCCCCCGAGCCGAAGAAGACGCGCTCGCCAACCACGACGGGGGAACTCTCTACGTGGCCGCGGGTCTGAAAGTTCCAGACTTCCTTTCCGGTTGCTCGCTCGAGGCAGTGGAGCTTCTTGTCGTAGCCCCCCAGAATCACGAACTTGTCCGTCACCGCGGCTGAGGATCGGTACTCGAGCGGGTGGGCCTCGTCGATAAACGTCCACACCACCCGCTGCTCTTTCCAATCGACGCCAACCACGCGGCCGTCATGCGTGCCGACGTAGAGCATGTTGCCGACGACAGCCGGCGAGGCGATCAAATACGCTCCCTCGCCTAAGGGCACTTCGTGAACCTGTTTGCCGCTTCGGATATCGATCACGCGGACTTTCGTGTCGCAACCGGCAATGAACGTGTAATCGCCTTCGATGGCAGTCGAACAATTGACGAAGTTCTCGGTCTGGAATTTCCACACGACGGCGTGGTCCGCAGCTTTGAGGCAGTACAAATAACTGTCGTGCGAGCCGAAAATAATGTTCTCACCAACGAGCGCGACGGAGCCCGCGATTTCGTTGCCCGTGGTGAACCTCCATTTCTGCTTGCCATTGCGCCGATCGACTGCGTGCAGCGTCCCCTCCTCGTCACCGACGTAAACGGTGTCGACGCTGACGGTCGGCGCCGCCTTGAAGCCAGGGGCAAAATCGTTGGGATTGGTGCTCTCGATCGAGCGATAGGCCCACTGCGGCTTGCCCGTCAGTCGATCGACACTCAGCAGTTGGCCATTGAGACACGGGAGATAGACCTGCCCCCCCACGACAGCCCCGCAGCTGACCATGCCTTCCGATGTTTTCAAATGCCAAATGGGCTGCGGATCGTCGGGCAAGGTGGTGGATGCGATCCCGAGTTGCCCGTACCCATTGCGGAAGGTTGCCCAACTTTCGGGTCCAAGCGGAGAGGGGACAACGACCGCGTTGGGGATGGGAGGCGCCGCAACTGTCTCGGGGGCTGAACCGCCGTCGCTGGCGCTGGCGGCCGCCAGCGACTCCTTGCGCTCTCGCGGCGAACGACTGGGGCTCGATTCTCCCTCTTGCGCCTGCGACTTCGGCGAACCCGATGCGAGCGTCCAATTTCCGCCTTCGGCGACGTCTGAATCGCGGTGCGCCGACGGAACGGTTGGACCAAAACTCCTAGCCGCCAAGAGGACGGTGCCTGCCGCAACGATGCCAAAGACCACCCAAACGAAGCGGGGAATCTTCATCGCGATTTACCCCTCGAAGTCCTCGAACGCACGGCGATAGAGATCTTCGAACTGCGACGCGTCGATCGCACGCGGATTGAAGGTCGCTGTCCATTGGCTGGCCGCCTCTTGCGCCAGCACTCCTACGAGTGCTCGATCTGCGCCCGCAGCCTCGAGGTTCGTCGGGCAATCGGCCTGCGCGACGAGCGAGGCCACGAAGCGTGCAAGCGATTCGGCGGCGGCCGGATCTCCCGCCGGGCACAGTCCGGCGTCCGCTGCGAACTCACCATACAACGCCCCGACAACTTGAGAATTGTACCGAATCACGTGGGGCAACATGACTCCAATGGCGATCCCGTGCGTCAGATTGAAATGCGCCGAGAGCGGATTGGCCATCGCGTGAGTCGCACCCAGCATGCTGTTTTCGATCGCCCCGCCGGCCAGGTGCGCGCCCAAAAGCATTGCCGAGCGGGCATTGAGGTCGGAAGGATCGCGAAGCACGTCGCGAAAGCCCTGTGCCAAGAGTCGCCAGGCATTACGGCTGAACAGATTCGAAATGGCGTTTCGCGGCGTGGTGACGAAAGTCTCCAGGGCGTGACTGAGCGCGTCGATCCCCGTGGCGGCGGTGACCGAGGCCGGCATGCTCACGGTGAGGTCGGGATCAAGGATCGCGACGCGGCAAGCGGCTTTCTTGTCACCACAGGCCATTTTCATATGCGTTTTGGCGTCGGCAATCAGGGCGAACGACTGAGCTTCGCTGCCAGTCCCGGCCGTGGTCGGCACGGCGATCATCGGTAGAAAGGGGAGCTTCGCGCGTCCGACGCCCCGATAGTCTTCCATCCGACCGCCGTTGGTGAAGAGGAAGTTCACCCCTTTGGCGCAGTCGAGGCTGCTCCCGCCGCCCAGTCCGACCAGCAGGTCGATCTTTTCGCGCCGAGCGACTTCGAGCGCCCGGTCGACGTCGTCGGTGGTCGGGTTGGGCGTCACGTCGTCGAAGACGGCGACACTCAAGCCCGCCCCCTCGAGCGATTCAATCGCGGGTCGCTCGTGGCCGGCTCGCTTGAGCCCCTTGTCGGTGACGAAGAAGGCCCGCCGGCCACCGATCTCGCGCGCCAGCTCGCCAAGGCGGCGAACGACCCCCTGTCCGAAGATGACACGCGTTCGCGAGTCGTAATCGAAAGGCTGAACCAGATCCAACCGCGGTCCGCGGGAGGGATCGAAATCGCGCGTGCTCGGCGAGGGGTGTTCAGCCATGCGTGGGTGCATTGTCAGTGCCGGGCCAGCGCGCGACCCTGAGAAAGTTACTCGTGCGCAGACCTCATGTTGACCGCACACACGCAGGAGCCCGGTTACCGGACCGGGGCAACCCGGCGAGCCGACGCGGTCGGACCGCTACTTGCCTCCCTCGCTGATAGCGAACAGCGTCGAGCGATTGGCAATGTAAAGCACGTCGTTGGCCACGACGGGCGACGTCAAGACCGCGTTCCCAACGTTGATTTCCGCAAGCACCTTCTTGGTCTTGCCGGCCTGAAAGACAGTCACGTCTCCATCGGCATCACCGATATAGACCTTGCCTTCGACGATCACCGGCGAGCCCCACGACTCGCTGAACTGGTCGTGGACCCAGTATCGCTCGCCCGTCTTGGCATCGAGGCAGTGGAACAGCCCGCTGAAGTCGGAGATATAGAGCAGTCCGTCCTTGATCGCCGCTGTGCCGATCGTGCGGTGCATCTCTTCCTCGAACTGGATCTCCTTGTCGCCGTTGAAATCCTTTTTGGCGAAGTGCCAGACCGCGGCTGAATTCGGATTGGGGATCGCCTTTTCGCCTGCGTCCTTGTTGATCGCCTGGATGCGCCGCTCGGGGAGCGGTTTGCCGTCTTTGTCGACTGCCAGTTCGGAGCTGACGTCGCCGCGCTTGTTCGGATCGATGCACCACAAGTGACCGTTGCCCGGCCCATGCTCCGGGTCTTCTCCGACGGCAACATAGACGAGACCATCGTAGATCACCGGAGTCGCAATGATGTGGTTGCGCGTCGAGCGGCCATCGATCGAGTACTTGGCGTCCTTCGGGTTGCAGTCGAACTTCCAAAGCACTTTGCCGTGCCCCTGACCATCGCCGGCCGGGTCGAAGCTGTAGAGCCAGCCGTCGCCGCCGCCAAAGAGGACCTGCGGTTGTCCGCCGAACTCGCCATAACAGGGGGACGACCACTGCCCGTGCAGAATGTTGAGGCCAGGCGACTTGTCGGTCCAAATTACCTTGGCGGTGTTGCGGTCCATCGCGAAGAAACTGGGCGCGTTCGGAGCTGGGATGTTCAAGTGGTCGAAATCGACTCCGTTGGACGTGCAAACAAAGAGCGTGTCGCCCACGCAGCAGATCGAGCAACTGCACATGTTGTGCTGCGCGATGCCCATCTGGGCCATCATGTCATAGCGCCAGATCACGTCTGCCTCGTCTTTGTTTTCGTTCGGTTCGGCCGTGTAGGGCCCATTGTTCTTGCCATCGTAAAAGCCGTTCGCATCGAGGCAGACGACCTCGCCGCGATTGGTCACATACCACAATCGATCGCCGTCACAATAGGGCGTGCTGCAGACGCCTTGCTGCGGCCAGTCGTTCACACGGCCCTGTGGAAGTTTGGGGTTCGAGTGCTGCCACAGGAATTTGCCGGTCTTCTCGTCGAAGCACAGCAGACACCCCAGGTCGACCGACGGCGGATAGCGCTTGATGTAGCCGGCGCCGTTATTCGTGCCGACGAATACCTTGCCGTTGGCGATGACGGGGTTGCCGTAAGTCTGCGAGCCGAGCTTGGCGGTCCACTTGATGTTGGTTTTCTTTTCCGCGTCCCACTTGATCGGAATGTTTTTACCTTCGGGCGTGTTGTTGCGCGCCGTCCAGCCTCCCCACATCGGCCAATCGTGGGGGCGAAGCTTGTGGCCTGCGATCTCGGCGAGTGCGAGTTTGGTGGGATCGTAGTGTGGATCGCCAGGGGGAGCCGAAGCCGTCGCTACCGCGGTGGCGATGGCCTGCGGAATCGCTTCAGGAGGAGCGGCAGACCCCGATTGGGCGCAGCCGGAGGAAATCGCCGAGCCCAGTAATGCGGCGCCAACGAGGGCCGCGCCCGGCCGTGCCATGCCCCGAATCCACGGCGAACCAGGGAGAAATGTTTTCATCGGGCGCTTACCTCGCGTTTTTCGTCACCAGGATATTGTCGTAAAAGATCTCTGTAATCTGCGCGTCGCCGAAGATACCCGGGCTGCCAGTCAGGTTCGGATGTGGACTGGGATCGGTCACTTCGACGATCCATTGGGACGGCTCCTTCTCGGTCCGCGGCCAGACCTTGCCGCGGAGTGTGACCTTGCCGTCCTTGTTCGCGGACTCGAACTTTATCGTGTACCAGGTCTCGGGCTTCCAAGTGAAGGGAATGCTTTTCCGCATGCGGAAGTCGTGCGCCGGCCAGGTGCGGATCTCGATCTTCTGCGAGTCTCCCATCAACACCATTGAATAACGCTGGCCGATCACGCCGACGTCCGGCAAGCGGCCGTTCCGCGTCGCGCCGCAGACATCCGCCTGAATCGTATAGTCGTGCAGATCGGTCTGTCCAAACCACGACTGGCTGCGGGCTCCGCGGGGAATGGTCGAGATCTTAAGCATCACGCCATTGCCTGTAATCTTTCGCGGCCCGCGCTCCACGGTCAATTCAATTCCCTTCTTATTCGGCCAGCCCCACTTCGAGATCACCTTTTCGTCGGCGAGGACTTTCAAAGCCGGGTCGAGTGCGGCCTTGGCTTTTTCGGGCGAAGTGGCCTCTTCGATCAGGTTGAGGTAACGCAAAAGCTCGGTCCAGGTCTGCTGCGGCGTGTTGTTGTCGAACTTGAGCGAAGGTCGAGCCGTATTGATGAACACGGACGACAGGTAGATATAGAGCTGGCGAGCGAGCTTGTTCTTGGCTTCCAGCGACTTGAGCAGGTCGTAATCGATGGGGATATGCCGGTAGCGGGCACCGATCCAGGTGACCGGGATTTGCCCGTCGTTGAAATCGAACTTCCAATCAAGATAGGGAACGACGCGGATACGGGCCGTCCCTTTCAAGGTGCCCACTTCGGCCTTGATTATTGCGGCAACGGGCTTCGCTTCCGTTGGGGTCGTGTAATCGCCTTTGACATCCACTGTCCCCGGTCCGGTGAGCGAGAACTTGACCTCCTCCGGCTTGGCGTCGCGCAGGTACTGACCGCGCGCGTTGTAGAGCCGCACGCCGAATTCTTGCTGATCTCCCGGCCGCAAGAGCGATTCGGCCGGAACCAATTGAAGCTGGTCGGGAGTCGGCTGAGTATCGGTCGGGATTTCCTTCGGCGGTTCGGGACGCTGATCGGCTTGCGGATCCTGACCCTTGCGGCCGATGCAATAGAGGCAATCGGGCAGCGTTTGGTAAATGCGGCCGTGCGAGATGATGGGAGAAGCGTTCGTCTCGCCCTGTTCTGGTGTCGTCATCCGATGGCGGTAAATCTCATGGAGCCCTTCGTCGGTCAACTCGAGCGTATGCCAGATACCGCCGAGCGTGCAGAGGTAGATTTTGCCGTCGCCATAAACGGGGCTGGCGGAGTTGGCAGTGTCGAGCTTTTTCTTGTTTCCAGGGAGCTTGCCAGTTTTCGGATCAAAGACGAGCCCGTAGCCACCGTTGTCGAGCACGACGATCTTGCCATCGACGGGAATCGCAGAGCACTTGTCGACCGGGATCTCCTTGTCGCGCCACAATTCGCCGGAAGTGCTCAGGTCGCCGCGTTTGGTCGCGTCTATGCCGAGGAACGCCCCCATCGTGCTTTCGCCCCGATTCTCCTCAGCCTGGCCGATGAAGACGTCGTTGCCCATCACGAGCGGCGTGGCTTGGATTCCGCGAGACGAGGCATCGTAGGACCAGAGCTGTTTTCCCGTGCGGGGCTGCAGTCCGTAAATGCTACCGTCGCCGGATGCGAGCACGAGCTGCGCCTGGCCGTTGATGACGGTCGGCACCGGCATGCTGTACGACACGTCTTCCGGGCGAAGCTTGGTGTCACCGTACCACACGACCTGGCCGTTGCGCTTGTCGAACGCGAGGATGCGTTGGGCGGGCTGCGATTTCTCGCCCCAATCGACGAACACCGAGCTGATATAAACAAGATTGCCGGAAACGACCGGGAACGCCGCCCGTCCTCCGAACGCGCTAATGATGCCATGCTCTTCGGCGAGCGAATGCGACCAGATCGTTTTTCCGCTTTCTCCGTTAATGCACTGGAAGTAGCCGCACACGCCGAGCGCGAACACGTTGCCGGTCTGCGGATCGCCGACGACGCTGGACCAGCCAACGCGAGGCGACGGCACATCGCTCAAGAAAACGTTGAACACGTTTTCCCAAATCGTGTCGCCCGTGGCGGCGTTGAGGCAAACAACTCGTTCGCCTTCGATGTCCGAGTCGGGATTCGCGCGAAGGATGGTGTACAGCTTTCCGCGGAAGCAAATCGGGGACGACCGCCCGCCGAGGTCGGTGCGCTTCCACAAGACGTTGAGCCCATGCGGATCCCACCGCTCGACGAGCCCTTTCTCGCGCGATACGCCGTCAAGCTCCGGGCCGCGCCAGTTCGGCCAATCCATTGGATCGGCGTAGCACGCGTCGCCCCCGGGCTTCGCGCTCGCGCCGTTTTGAGCCGGCGCCGGTCTCGGCGCTGCCAAGAAAGTCGCCGCGATGAGGGCCGCAAGCGCCGACAGCGGTCGCAAGGG
>DASPSM010000752.1:0-7281 GCA_035623955.1 Planctomycetaceae bacterium | reverse complement strand
GACGCAAGAGATGCAAGGAACGGGCGCGTCGTTTGATTCGAATAAGCTGACCATCACGGTCACCGCCACGCCAACCACAGGCAATTTGTACCGCACCACCGTTGTCGCGACCTATCGCTTCAGCATGTTGACGAGCGTGCCCGGATTGCCCGCGCAGATTGCAGTCACTCACTCCGTGACCATGGACCGATTTCGGTGACCGAGAAATGTCTGTCAAGAGACGAGCATGAGCTTTAGACGTTGTCGGAGCCGGCCCGTACGCGGCCATCGACGCAGCGGTGTGACTGCAGTCGAGGGTGCCATTGTTCTCAGCGTTTTCCTGTTGATTCTGTTCGGCATGCTGGATCTGGGACTCCTTCTGCTCGACTACAACACGCTGTGTGAAGCAACCCGACGCCTTGCGCGAACGGCGATTGTTCATGGTCAGATGGCCGCGCCGGCGCAGACCGTGTGGGGCCCCGCGGCGGTCAGCGGCACTGCGAGCGACGGAACCGAATACGCAACGGCCCTCAGCCCCGAGCTGGCCACCTTCAACCTGAGCAAAGTGAACTACTCGATCGAATGGCCGGCGGGAACGAACCAGCCTGACGACCCCGTTCAAGTCATCGTGACGTATCAATATCCGCCGATCATTCCTTATCTGTTGGGAAGCCAGGCGATTCCCATCCGAGCAGTCTCCAACATGTCTGTCCAACACTGATGAGGGGAAGGCCATGCAGGCCCACACTCGATCTCAATCGCGAGCAAGTCATCCGCGACGGAACCCTCGGCACGTCGCAAGTCGTAGGGGACGGGCGCGGCGCTCGGGCAAGATTCTTGTGATGCTGGCGATCCTCCTTCCCGTGCTGTGCGGATTCGCGGGACTCGTGCTCGACAGCAGCCTGCTGATGGCCGATTTCCGAAACCTTCAGCACGCCAGCGACGCGGCCGCGACGGAGGCTGCGACGACGCTCTTCAACGGAGGATCGTCTGCCGACGCCACAGCGGCGGCTATCGGATGCGTGCAGAACGAGAACGGCTTCGCGGCCGCGAACGTCGTCGTCAATATTCCTCCTTCCACGGGTCCGTATGCGGGAAGTCCCAACTACGTCGAAGTCATCGCCAGCGAGCAAAAGTCGACGTATTTCGTTCAAGTGTTCGGTTCACTCGCGCCGTCCGTGATCCAGGTTAGGTCGGTCGCTGGTTTTCAGGCATCGACTGCGGCATCAGCCGTTGATGTCCTGGAGGCCGATCCTCCGGGACCGATTGCGAACCTGTCACCGTACGTCTCACTTTCGGAAAGCCTCCCTGCTCTGCAGCTCGGCGGCTTGGAGGTGTTGGGGCTGGGGCAACTCCAAGTCAACGGCGCCGTTCTCGACAACAATCAATGGGGCGGGGTCGACCAGAACGGCAACCAGGTCGGACAATCGGCCGGGCCGCCGTACGGTGCAGCCTGCATGCCGCTCATCTCATTGACGAGTTTGCTCGCGCGCAATATCCGCGTTGTGGGGGGCGTCGACAATCAGGCGAACTACGGGAACTTCACGGCTGGCCAGCCCAGCCCGTTGCGGTGCAACCAGCTCCCCGTGCCCGATCCGTTCGCGAATCTTCCTGCCCCGACGGTTGCGGTCGATCCCGTCAACGTGAGCGCGACCACCTATGGCGGCGTGCAAGTCGCCAGCGTGCCTCTGATCGGCGCGCCAACCGTGCTGAATCCGGGAGTCTATGACTGGATCCAAGTCGTAAGCGGCTCGGCTGTGTTCAATCCGGGCGTCTACATTATCCGCAGCGTCAATCCGCAGACGAACCTTTCCCTGCAAGTTGTGGCTGGCACCGTGACCGCGAACGGCGTGATGTTCTACATCACGACTACGACGACCTATACGCCACTTTCCGGCGCGCCCGATTCCTCGGACGGCAATACGGTCCCGCCAGCGCCCGGAGCCATGCAATTGATTCCCAGCGTCGTGATTGCATCGCTTGCAGGCAGCAGCTATCGCGCACTCAATGACCCAGCGAGCCCCTTCAATAATCTCTTGATTTACCAGCGGCGCGTGGACCGCAGGCCGATCGTGCTTGCCGACCAACAACTTCTCCTTGCCGGAACATTGCAAGGAACCGTTTACGGCAAGTATTCGCAGATCGTTTTCGCCGCGAATGGGACGTTCGATATGAGCCTCGTTGGCGGCTCGATCCGGTTTGCCAACATTTTGCAGACCGTGCTCGCGCCGACGCAGCCTTTGCCGCCGGCCCAGGACGTGTATCTGGTGCAATGACTATCTGATCACACCCTCTGGGGAGGAGTCCCTGGGATGAACGATTCCCCGAAATTACCGCGATCTGATCGGCCGATTGTTTCCAATCCGCCGGAGCAATCGGGTGCGTTTACGCTCGACGACGTCCCGGCCCCAATGTGCCTGATCGGCTACGACGGTCGATTTCAGCGAGTTAACGCACTGTGGTCCCAGGTCTTGGGGCATCGCCCGCAAGGTTTGATTGGAAAGCCGTTTGCCCGCTTCGTTCATCCTGACGACGCCCGGCTGCTCGTCTGCCAATTATGTGATCCGGACTGCGATGTGCCCCCGCAATCGTTTGAGGCTCGCTTTCGCGGCGGGGACGGGCGTTTCCAATGGTTTCACTGTGAGAGCAAGCCGATCGCAGACCGAAAGACTTTCATGATCGTTGCCTTGGAGATCTCGGAGCGCAAAGAGGCGGAAATCGTCGCGAAGAGGCGGGCGGCGGCTGCGTCGCTCAAGGCCGACATCTGGGGCGCTTTTGGCGGTGGCGCCTCATCGGAGCAGATGCTCGGAATCTGGACAGACCTTGTGCAGCGCCATCTGGATGTGCCGGAAGTGCAGATTTGGACTCGCGCGCCGGCAGGCCACGAACTGATCCTGCATTCCCGGACGGGCGGAAGGGGCGACGGCGAAGTTTCCTCTAGTTGCGGACTTCTCGAGGCTGAGGTCCGCCAGGTCGGCGAGAGCGACGCCCCGCTCGTCATTCAAGACGCGTCGTGCGATCCTCGAATTGCAATGCGCGTCAGACCCTTCCAAGCGCGCGCGATTCGCGGAGTGGTTCTGCATCCGCTACGGACTGCGGACCACGTGATCGCGGTTCTGGCCGTCTTTTTCGCGAAGCCGTGCGGGTCGCGGGAAGCCGCACTGACCGAGGCCGTCGCGACCGACATGGGCAACGCGCTCACGCGGCTCCTTCGGGAAGAAGAGTTGCTCGAAAGCCGGCGCGACCGCGATCGGATGCTTGGGACGCCACTCGTCGGCTTTTGCCGCCTCGACGCAAACGAAAACGTCGTGGCATGGAGCGAAGGCGCGGAACAACTCCTGCGTTGGAAGCCCGGCGACTTGCTCGGTCGGCGCTTCTCGATCGCCGCAAGCGAGAGCCAGACGGTCCTCGAAGCCGGCATTGGCGGCGCCTTGGAGGGACATTCCACGGAGAAAGTCGAGGCGAGACTCGTTACGGACGGCGGACGAACGGTCGAGGTCGCTCTTTCGATCGTCCCCGTTTTCGATGCGGCGGGAACAATCAGCGGCGCCTGGTTGACCTTCTGCGACGTGAACGATCGGAAGCGTTGCGAACGCCTCTTGGATCTTCAAAACAAAGTCACTGAGATCATCGCCAAGAATGCATCAGTCGAGGAGACGACGAGGTCGGTTCTGGGTGCCATCGGTGCAAGCTTAGGCTGGGACGTTGGCGAGTTTTGGGTGGCCGAAGAAGGGGACGGCGCGTTACGGCGAAGGACAAGCTGGCACTCCGGTACTCCCAATGCGCGGGAATTCGATCTATCCAGTTGCAAGGACTGCCATTCTGAGGGAGTCCCTGAGTTCGCCGAACAGGTTCTCGACGCCGGCGCCCCGCGTTTTCTGCCGGGATTCTCCCTAAAGCGCAATTTGGCCCGCTCCGACCTCGCGGCTCGCTGCGGTTTTCACGACGCAATCGGCTTTCCGATCGCGATCGCCGACCCCGATCGAGGCGCATTGTCGTTCTTTGCCAGCGAGATCGATGAGCCGCACCCCTCGGTGCTCAGCTTCCTGAATGCGATCTCGGAGCAGTTCGGCCAGTTCTTGAGGCTCGACCGGGCCAGGCAATCGCTGGGCGATGTGCGACAGGATTTGCTCCAAGCCAAGAAGATGGACACGGTCGGCCGGCTTGTTGGCGGCGTCGTCCACGACTTCAACAACCTGCTGACGATCATCCTCGGCTACGGGGAAATGGTGCTTGAAGACTGCGACGGAAAGATCGCAAATCGCGACTCGATCAACGAGGTGCTCGACGCGGGAAAGCGCGCGGCAGGCCTGACCAGGCAGTTGTTGGGTTTTTGCCGCAAGGAAGCCGCCGAACCGGTCGCGATCGACCTCAATGTGCATATCGCCGAAATGCAGAAGATGATTGGTCGGCTCGTCGGCGAGCACATTGCGCTCACGACGAACCTGGCTCCCAACGCCGGCTATGTCCGGGCCGACGCAGCACACATCGAACAGGTGGTCATGAACCTGGTCGTCAACGCCCGCGATGCCATGCCAAACGGCGGCCAGCTTGCCATTCAAACACGATGCGTTGAGACCGGCGATTCCGAACTCAAGCTGTTCTCTGGCCCGCCTCCCGGGCGTTACCTTCTCTTGTCGGTGCGTGACACTGGCAGCGGCATGGATGAGGCGACGCGGAGGCGGATCTTCGAGCCATTTTTCACCACGAAGGAGAGCGGCAAGGGGACGGGGATGGGACTTGCCACTGTCTCCGAAATCATCAGCGGCTATGGAGGACAAATCGCGGTCGAAAGCGCACCGGGTCGGGGAACCACTTTCCACGTGCTGCTTCCGTCGGTCGCACGCGGACTGGCGCCGTGGCAGGTCGATTCGACGCCCGTCGCAGTCCCTCATGGTGACGAAACCGTGCTCCTGGTCGAGGACGACGATCGGGTGCGCCTGCTGGTGTCGCGTAGCTTGACTGCCCGAGGGTACACAGTCATCGCAGTCGACGATCCGATTCAGGCCCTCGAGCTTTGCAAGCAGAAGGCCGCTGAGATCGATCTGCTCATTGCGGACGTCGTGCTGCCGCACATCAAAGGCCCGGAACTGGCATCGCGGGTCACGGCTCTTAATCCGTCGGCACGCGTGCTGTATGTCTCTGGCTACGGCGAAGAAGAGGTTCGCAGGTCCGAACTATTGAGAAATGGAGCGGCCTTTTTGCAAAAGCCTTTTTCGACGCATGACCTGGCGCGCAGGGTGCGCGAAGTCTGCGACGGTGACACAATCGGCAGGAACTGACGAACCGCTGAACAAGTGCCGCGACGTTCCGGTGCGGCAACACGTTGCCAAAGGGCAACGCGGCGAGCGGACCCTGAATTTGCTTGGACAATTTCTCGCTGGATTCTAGATTTGTTCTGAGGCCTTGCTGTCGCCTCCTGCTTGCACCGCGGCGCGAGCGTGATCGATGCATAATGAATCGAGCCGGATGCCGGGTCTCGCTAGCCAGATCGTCGCGAACGGCCGCGGCAAGCGTCGAGCCATCGCGTCGAATTCATCGGACAGACTTCCGGCATTCGTCGAGAGCTTGGCGCACGATCTGCGGACGCCCCTGGCCGTAATTCAGGAATACGCCGCGCTCCTGCGCGACGGGCTCGTCGGCTCACTGGCCGACGAGCAGCAGCGGGTTCTCGAGGTGATTTCCGATCGGGCCTGCGACCTGAATCGCGTGGTCGACAACGCCGTGGACGCCAGCAATTTCGCCACACGATCGCATCGAGTCCGCGGCCATCGGTGTCGCGTGCACGACATTGTTGCCAGGATCGGCCCGCAACTTGTCCGCAAGGCGGCGATTCGAAAGGTCGATCTGCAATTTCCAACAAGCCAGGAACTGCCCGATATCCACTGCGATGACGAGACGGCAGGTCGGGCGGTCGCCAATATCATTTGCGACGCAATCAATGCCTGTGCGAAAGACTGCAAGATTTCCGTCTCAGAGGAGCCGCATCCGCGCCGCAAAGAAGCGGGCATGCGCGTAAGCGTCGAAGGACCCGGGCAAGAGGCCGTCGTCGCCCTTTTCCACCATTTGGCAGAACTTTCACGATCTGACTTGGACCATCGTATCGATCAGCTACGCGAAGCGAGCCTTGCGGTCGAACTCATCAAGTCGAACCTCGGAACCCTGGAGGCCGCGTCTTGCGAGCGAGCGCCTGCGGCACTATGGGTTGGATTTCCGATTGCCGAGCCCGTGGAGGTGCTCCAGAGGCACCTGACGCGCATCAGCCAGCTGCTTGCCTCGCCGCAAAAGGTGATGTTGTTTCGAGCCGCTGTTCGCGAGCCAATCGAGAGGAGATTGTCTCGTGACATCGACCGCGTTCTCAATTCAGGACTGGGTCGCAACGACCTGGTCATTGAGCTCGATCGGGCACGCTGGCTCGTTGCGGTTGTCCACAAGCGGCCGAGCATCGAGCGTTTTCCCAAACGTACGGAACGCAGGCGCCAATTGATCAATAGAAGGCGGCTCGGCGAGCCGTTACCCAAAATTTGCTGGCGACTGCTCGGCTCCTGGCACCTGCCGAATGACCTTTCCCGAATGTTGGCAACGGTCGGACGTCGCTTCGAAAATCGTCCATCAGCCGATGCCCCTGCCTGAGAACACAATTCCACACGGCGACAGACGCTCCGCCAAGGAGTCTCGCATCGTTGGAGGGCGCTGTCGTATTTCAACCCGATCAAAAGGAATTCCTGCCGATGCAAAAGACCATTCTGATTGCCGATGACGATCACGAGTTGGTCGATGCGATGGCGATCCGTTGCCGGCGCCATGGGCTGAGGACACTCTGCGCTCACGACGCCTTTACGGCACTATCGATGATTAAATCCGAATCGCCGGATATGGTCTGCCTCGACGTCGAGATGCCGGCGGGGAACGGGCTAAGCGTCTGCGAAATGCTCGCTTCCGATGATGAGTGCCGCGCGATTCCGGTCGCCATCATGACGGGGCGAACCGATCCGGACACGATCATCCGGTGCCACAATCTGTGCGCCTATTACGTCGAGAAGTGCCCAGACGTCTGGAGCCGACTCGAACCGCTATTGACCGAAATTCTGGGCCCCGCGGCCGCCGCCTCTCAGCCCCGCCAACTCCACTTTGATCAGCGTTGCTGATGCAAGGCGGCCGTTGGGTCAAGCAAGAATTGGCCGTCGTCCACACGGACGTAACTCTCACGCTGCAACCACAAGCAACGGGTAAACGCGATGCAAGAAAGTACCGAACGCGAATGCGCCGCGGCAGAGTCAATTAAACCACCGCGCGCAAGGC
>DASPSM010000736.1:0-4028 GCA_035623955.1 Planctomycetaceae bacterium | reverse complement strand
AACAACCGGATAGCATCCTTCGCCGGGTCACGGTGCCTTCATTGCGTCGGATCACGGCCGGGACGAAGGTGGCAAAACGCGTTCCTCAATCCAGCCGCGCACAACTTCCATGCCGAAGCGTTGCAGCTGTTTCATGAGGATCTTGACGTGGTCGCGGTCGAGATCCTGTTCATACGCGCGCAACAAGGCCCCCGACTGGGCTTCGTTCAGAATGGAAATCAGCGCGGGAATAACCCCCTCGAGAACGCCCCAGCTGCGTTTCCTCTCGACGTCCGAACAGACAGGCACGACCGCGGCCAGCGAAACGCCGAACAGTTCCCGCACGTAGTCGACCGCATCGTGGATCGAATGCTCTTTCGGCCGGACGGGCTCGCGCCATTCGTAAGGCGGGGACCATTCGAGCGCCGGCCGCAGCAGGTCGATGTGCGTGACGACGCCGATCTTTGGCGGCGGCTTGAGCTGCGGCTGCGATTGGAACCAGTTCTCCACGTCCTGCAGCGTCCGCCGGTCGGCCTCGCGGGCCGGAGAATGGGCATCCATCACCACCAGCACGGCGTGCGACTCGAGCAGGGCCTCGCGGATTTCTTCCAGTTGCTGTGCCGATGCGCCCGCCTCGCCATAGCCCGGCGTGTCGAGCAGCGTCACACGAACCGGCGGCGTGCCGAACTGGGCCTGATAGCGTTGAACTTCGCGCGTTTTGGGCAGCACGTCGACGGCTGCCCGGTGTGCGCCGGTGAGCGCGTTGATCAGGCTCGATTTCCCCGAGCTGACCTGGCCAACCAGGGCGACATTGACGGTTTGGACGGTCGGCGGCCCCGCCGGCGGCTTTTCGCCTCGCTCGGACGAACGCGCGGCGTCGGCTTGAAAGTGTCGCCGATAGGCGTCCGCGCCGCCGCGAAGCCGGCCGCTGTTCATCTCGATCAGATAGAAGCCGATCTCACGGATGAAGCGGAGGTAGATCACCGCCAGCACTTCTGTTTGCAGCTCAGTCGTGATCGGCTCGGCGGCCACGCGCGACGTCCACAGCCGGGCGATGTTCAGCGGGTTGATCAAGATCGAAGCGGCCCACGTCGTGTTCTGGATGCGCCGAATCCATTTCGGCGCGTGCTGCAGCATTTGCCATTGCTTGATCGACAGCAGCCGGCTGCCGGGCAGAGAGGTCAACAGCCATTGCTCCAGGTCGTCGAGCGCCAAGCGCAGCGCGGCCAGCACTTCGGGCACAGTTAGCGACGAGAAGGCGTCTTCAGCGTCGGGAAAATAGTTGCGCGCCAGCGCGACCGCGAGTTTTTGTGCCTCTTGCTGATAGAAGGCGGGATCCGTCAGCTGTTGCGGCGTGAGTTGATCGACCTTCTGCTGGAACTCGCGCACGACGAGCGCCGCCTGCTCGTCGCGCGGCGTCCAGTGGGCCGGGATCGAGATCGTGTGCCCCTGTCGCATCGGATGGCGTGCCCGCCAGAACTGGCCGAGCACCCAGGCTCCGACCCAAAACAGCGGCCCCACCCACCACGACTTTCGCAACAGGCCCGTTTCCCAGAGCGCAAAGCCGCCCAATATGCCGTAAACGATCACGGGCACGAAGACGAGTGCGCCGAGCACGGCAGAGCGTCGGGAAATCACGCGGGAGCCTCCGCCGCCGTGGTCTTCCAGAGCGCGACACCTTTGCGCAGCTGTTCCTGATAGACCTGGCGCAATTCCTCGGCGCGAGGCACGTGCCCCTTGCGAATTTCCAGGAAGTACCAGTTCCAGACCCAGCCCGACGCGTACATGAAGGCGAACGCCGCCGCCGCGTTGGCCGCCATCCCCACCCAGGGGATGATCTTCAGCAGCTCGCGCAGCCCCATCCGCAGCGCCAACCCGCCTCCCATCGCCACAGTGACTTGCGCAAGCTGAGCCGCATCGAGTTGCTGCTGGTTGACGCGGGCCAGACGATGTGCAAGGTGCGATTGAATGGCCATCACCACGGGCAGATCAATCCACGGAATCGGGACGGCCGCCGCCGATGCCGCCAACACGCTATGTGCGAGAATAATCGGCAGCGACCGCTCCTGCTGGATCTCCAACAGAGCTTCGCGCAGTTGGTCCATCTGCAACAGCGTCTGCCGATACGCTTTCGGCAAAAGATCGAGAACGGCTGACTTCAGCCGCGTCCCGCCGAAGTCCAGCACCGTGAAACCGTCGCTCGGCGGCGTGAGGTCGATCGGAACGGCCCGATCGAACAATCCCTCGAAACGCTCGTACTGTGCCTTCAGGCACCGCTGCAGGTTCTCTGGAGTTTCCGCGGGCAGCGGACGGACGGACGAATCGAACGGATCGGGATCCGGATGCTGCTGTCCCGGGTAAGCGTCGTGGAGGCAGGTGACGGCCAACAGCACGGGCCGCTCGGGATTGGCTTTGCGGATTTGTTTGAGCGGTCGAACGATTTCTTCCATGGCCTGATCGGTCGCGCGAACGGTGGCAATTACCAGGTGCGTGCGCGCGTCGAACTGCGCGAGGTCTTCGGCCGGATCGTAGCCGGCTTCGCCCAGGCCGCGCGTGTCGAGGAATTGCACGACGGGCACCTCGGCATCGGGAAAACTGAACAGCCGCGAGTGCCGCGTCTGCGGACGAAAGCCGCGCCCGATCTCGGCGTCTGCGGCCCCGGTGAGGAAGCGAACGATTGACGTCTTGCCGCTTCCTGTTTTGCCCAGGAGCCACAAGCAGGGAATGGGAGCCGTCGCCAGGAGTTCGGATCGGCGGCGCAAGAACTCGTCTTTGCGCTGCGGTCCGATGAACTTCCAGGGATTCCACATGCCGTTGGCAGGTCGTTGGATGGGGGTCAGCAAGCTCATTCAATCACGAAATTCTCAGTTCCGTGCCGGCCGAGAACAAGCCCGGGTTTGTCAACGGGTGGGGTCATCGCGAATAATTAGTCGTTAACTTTACGCGGGGTCGATATCGGCCGTGCCGCGTCGCTGCAGCCACGCCGTTGGGCTTGCCGCATCAACCTGGGTTGCATAAAAGACCCAGACTGCGCGCGGTCCCGCGTTTCGGGAGGGCGAAGCTCCTGCTGAGCCGGTTTTTCCGCATCGCGGTCGGTTCGGCGGGAGCCTCGCCCTCCCAGGCCAAGGGCGTCGGCGCACGATCTTTATAACGAGAGGATTTGTCCGGGATGGCGGTGTTGTTGCAGGTTAAGAACGCGACCAAGAGCTACGGGAATCAGGTCCTCCTCGATGATGCGGACTTGACCTTGGTCGATGACGTGAAGGTTGGATTCGTCGGCCGCAACGGCGCCGGCAAAAGCACCCTGCTGCGCGTCCTTTTGGGTGAAGAGGAGCTCGAACGCGGCGAAGTCATCTGCCATCCGAAGCTCCGGCTCGGCTATTTGCGGCAGCACGACCCGTTTCATCCCGGTGAGACAGTGCTCGACTTTCTGATGCGCGACAGCGAGCAGCCCGACTGGAAATGTGGCGAAGTTGCCGGGCAATTCGAGTTGAAGAGCGAGCTGCTGGAAGGGCCGGTCGCCAAGCTGTCGGGCGGATGGCAAACTCGCGTGAAGTTGGCGGCCCTGCTCTTGCACGAGCCGAATCTGCTGCTCCTCGACGAGCCGACGAACTTTCTCGACTTGCGCACGCAGATTCTGCTCGAGCACTTTTTGCGAAACTACCAGGAAGCCTGCCTGATCGTGTCGCACGATCGGGCCTTCCTGCGTTCGACCTGCACACAGACGCTCGAGATCGCCCGCGGCAAGTTGACGATGTACGCTGGCAAGATCGACGCGTTTCTGGAAAACCAGCGCGAGCGGCGCGAACGCGACGAGCGCACGAACGCCACGGTCCTCGCCAAGCGCCGCCACCTCGAAGAATTCATCGCCAAGAACCGGGCCCGCGCAAGCACCGCCACCCGCGCCCGCTCCAAGAGCAAGCAGCTCGAAAAACTTGACCTGATTGAAATCGACGCCGACGAAGCGACCGCCAAAATCCGCGCGCCGGAGGTCGAGCCGCGCAAGGGTCCGGCCGTCCGCTGCCGCGATTTGACGATCGGCTATCCCG
>DASPSM010000728.1:0-2211 GCA_035623955.1 Planctomycetaceae bacterium | reverse complement strand
GCAACGAATCCCGCGGACCGGGAGCGGGAGCTGAACCAGCTCATCGACGCCGGCCACTGGGCGCTCGAGCGGGGCCTGCTGCTGCACATGGGGCACGGCCTGACTTACCGCAACGTGGTCCCCGTCGCGCGAATCTCCGGCGTCAGCGAGCTCAATATCGGCCACAGCATCGTCGCCCGGGCCGTGATGGTCGGCTTCGAGCGCGCCGTGCGGGAGATGAAAGAGCTCCTGGCAAATTGAGTCGTCCTTCTTGCAGCAATCGACGCTATGATGGGCAACAAACCGCGAATAGGATCGGGTTGTCTCGACTGGCCGCGAAAGTCCTTTAAATGCCCAAATTAAGACGTGCGCGAAGCGTCGCCTGGCAACTGGTTTGGATTGGCGTTGGGATGTTCATCGTTTGCGGCGGCCTGTTCGGCGTTTTTTGTTGGTGGACGGCGATTGCCCCCGACCCGCCGAAATGGGTCCTGGTCCTTCGACCGATTATGAGGTTGAGCCTGCTGTTTCTCATGGCCGGAACTCTTATCGGTCCCGTGGCGACTTATCGCGGATTTAAAATGCTGGGCGTCATTGCGAAGGAAGAACAACGGATCGGCGCGGCCAAGCTGGCGGCCAAGAAAAAGGCGCGAAAGTCACGGACCGGGATCTGACGCCCGTCAGCTGCTATCGCGCGCCAGCTGTTCGACCCCGGTTCACCCCCGGCGGATCGCGTCCATGGGCATCATTCGCATGGCCCAAATCGCCGGGTACAAACCGCCGAGGATTCCGAGCGCCGTGCTGAAGGCCAGGCCGAACGCGAGCAGGCCAGGCGTCGCAACGAGATGAATGCGGTCCGGCCAGATCGAGTTGATTCCCCGCGTCGCCACCCAGCCGACCAGGCAGCCAAAGATCCCGCCGAAGAAGCCCAGGACGGCGCTCTCCGACGTAATCAGCCGCAGCACGTCGTATCGCGACCAGCCGTTCGCTTTCAAGATCCCGAATTCGATGATCCGCTCGGTGACGCTCATCAGCATCGTGTTGACGATGCTCAACACGGCAATGGTCACGCCAATGCCGCTCATGATCGCCAGGAACAGATCGAGATCCGCGCTGAAGTCCTCAAAGCGACTGGCCCAATCGGTGGCGCTGCGAACTTCGAGGGGCAAGAGGGGTGGACGACCTGGGCCCGCAGTCGCGCGACCCAGCGTCGCCGTGCCCGAGTTGCCGTCGGCGGGACCGTTGCTGCCGCTGCTCGACGAGCCGTTTAGTGCCGCTGTGGGCAGCCTCACGTCAGAGAACAGGCGCACAAACAGGTCGAAGAGAAAACTGCCGGTGGCGATCGGCTCGCGGCTGGTCGAGGGCTGCCACGCTTCTATCTCTCGCCCCTTGAACTGCTGCTGGATCCGTGGGGATAGGACGCTGTCGGCCACGTCACCCGACTGTTCGATGTAAAACGCGCAGACCGAGTCGTTTCCAAACCGCGTGATGCGCTTGACCTCTTCGATATCCATGATCAAGGCAACGTCCAACAAGAGCGAGCCGCACTGATAAATGCCGACGATCTTTAGATCGTTGCCGCTGACGTTGAGCGTGTCGCCCACCGTCTTGTGAAATTCCTCGGCAATCGACTTGCTGACGACCGTGTTGAGGGTCCCTTTGTCGGCCTCGGTCAGAAAGCGGCCGGCGACGACGTCCTCGCGATAGACGCGATTCTTCAGTCGCAGGCGGGTTGGGATGTCGACCCCGAACAGAAAGCGGGGCGGGCTGATGATCATCTTGCCATCGATGACGTTGGCCCGCACCCAGATTTCGGGAGTGACGATTGCCACGCCCGGAATTTTCGCCATTTCGTTCCCCCACGAGGCCGGCAGCCGCGAGAAAATCGGGATCGGCGCGCCCGGCTGCATCGCCACCAGGCCGGTGATGCGGCTGAACGTGGTGCTCACCATGTCGTCGAGACCCTTGGCGACCGAGAACAGGCCGATCATCCCCATGATCGCCACGGTCAGTCCGACGAGTGAGAGCACGCTGCGCATCGGCCGCGTCATCAGGTTGCGAATCGCGAACTTCAGCATCGCGTGGGAACTCTGTGGGACAGAAATGCCGAGCGGCGGTGCCCGGCACAAGAGTGGACCCGTCACTTGTTAGGATAGGCCCCGCTCGAGGCAAGCGGAAGCAAGGACGCGCGTTTGGCGGCTCTTGAATCGCTCTCGCGACGCTCCCTACAATGAT
>DASPSM010000722.1:0-5872 GCA_035623955.1 Planctomycetaceae bacterium | reverse complement strand
CAACTACATGGGCACCCACTCGCTTTTGTTCACGTTCGATACCTACACGCAGACGGGCGTCATGCTCAGCTGGTGCCTGAACGAGCAGTGGATGATTCAATGCGCGATCACTCCGGGGACCGACATGGCCCCGTGGTATCCCGGTGCGACGCCCTGCGGGTTCCTCGGTCTTCGCTGGGTGTCGAAGGACAACCGTGACTCGCTCTACACGTGCCTCAACGAAATCGATACCGCGAAATTCCGAACGTTCTACGAATATGGCGAGCTGGTCGGACACGACAACTTCAACTACATCGTCAGCACGTGGACCCACAAGTTCACCGACAGCGGCAGCATCCACACCAACACCGAGGCCTATTACATGTGGCAATTCGACGCCCACCTCGGTGGTACGTCGAGTGCCGCTCCCCCCGACAGCTTCGGCGGCGGCGGCCTCGGCCCGCTCATCCCCGGCGTCGCCGCGGCGTACGGCTTTGTCAACTACACCATGTTCCAGCTGTCGAAATCGGCTTTTCTCACAGTCCGCAATGAACTCTGGGAAGACCAAAAGGGCGAGCGAACCGGATACGCGAACCTCTATTCCAGCCACGCAATTGGCATCAGCTACAACATCAACCCGCTGTGGCAGATCCGGCCCGAGTTCGGCTACTACCGCGGCTATTACCAGCGGGCCTTCGACGACGGCAATGCCATGGGCGAGTGGATCGTTGGCCTGGACACAACGTTGCGGTTCTGACGGGGCCGCTCGTCGCTCAAGATGCACTTTGCAAATAGTTTATCGGGACTGGCATGAACGTTCGCGATCAAACTGCCCAGACGTGAGGGAGCAAGAAGTGCGGGCTGTTAAGAAATTTGTCGCTACAGACAAGGAGGGCGATCGTTACATAATCCGAGTGTATCGAGGCGACCACGGCATCGGGACGGCGCCGTCGGAACTGACAACCGTGGGCGACGATCAAGCACAGTTGTGGGCCGAAGACGGACACTTCGTGATTCGGGTCCGAAGCGGCGTCTACGACATGCTCTGTGGGACCGAAAAGGTCCGGCTGACATCCGATGACGCCGAAGCAGCGTGAGCGATTTGATGCAAGTTGCGCCAGGGACGTGGGCGACGAATTCGATCTCACGGAGAGGAGAGCACGACGTTCAGCCGCTTCAACTTCTCTCCCATCCCGACGGCGAGGTTTCGATAAAGGTGGAGACCAATATCGGGACGGAGCCGAATTAACTCGGCTAAATCCTGATGTCGGAGCACGGCGGTTTCCACGCGTGTGTGGGCGGTCGCGGTCGCGGAGTGGGCAGCGGCGGTGAGCAGGGAGATTTCTCCGAGGCATTCACCGACCCGAATTGTTCCCACGGGCGCGGCTGAGCCAGCGATGGCAACAGCCACCTCGCCGTCGAGAACGACGTGCATCGCGGCGGCGATCTCCCCTTCGCGGAAGATAATCTCACCCGGCTCAAAGGTGGCGACGCCGCACATTCCCGCAAGCCGCGCGACCTGCTCGCGATCCAGTCCGTCGAAGAGAACCAGTGCTTGGACCGCCCGCGAAATCTGGGGGAGCACACTGTTGACGCGGAACCCTTTGAGCACAAGCTCGGCCACGACCTTGCAGCAGCGGCCGAGTCCCTCGGTGCCGACTTTCGGCGGTGTGAGCGACCGGAGCATTTTCACGACATCGAGCCGCTCTACCTCGTGAAAGACGAGCGCGGGAATGTAAGCCACGGGCAAAAAGCCGAGCTCGAGCAACGTCCGCTGCATCCGGGGTGAATAAGCGCTGACATCGACCTCGACGATGCCGCTGCCCCATTCCTCGCGGCTTGCACGCTCGAGTTCGGTCAAAAGGAAGCGGATCACCCCGTCGTGTAAGGCAATCAGCTCGAAGATCCGCACCGCTTTGTCCAGGGGATCGACGGTGAAGCCGACTCCGCCGGTGATCCGCCCGTCTTCACGCGCGATGAGATACCGCGAATGATCCGCTTGGAGCTTGAAGATTCCGTAATGCAGTCGGCCGGGCCCGAAAATCTCACGGCGGCGCACCCGACCTCGTTCGATCCGCAAGAGAGGAGCGTATCCCTCCGTCGTCAACTCCTGCAGTTCGAAGCGGCTTCCGGGCGGATATGCGGGCGAGTCCTCGTCGACGATCATGTCCGGCTTCAGGGAACAGTTGTCGAGAGCCAAATGGGCCAGCGGGTAGATCTCCGGTATCAACCGGGGCTGATTGTTCCGCAACTCGAGGGCGTTGCCGAAAAAGCGAATCAGTATCGCGAGGCTTTCTCCCTCCCGCATCCGCCAGACCAAAGGAAGAAAACCGACCACGGCGAAGTGCTGATCTTCGGCGATTTTCACCGCGTAGGGATGGGAGACTCGTGCCTCAACGAGCCCGACTTGCAGTCGATCCTGCACGCGTTTCAGACGCTCGATCAACAGAAGCTTGCCGACGCCGCGGTTACGGGCTGAAGGGTGGACCGCCAGACGGCAGAACTCACCCACCAAATCCGAATTGGCGCCGATTTCGAGCTCGACCGACGCGGTGCCGATTACTTGCCCCGTCGCGTCATCCTCCGCGACGAGGAGCAAGCTGTCTTCGGCATAAACTAGCCGGGTCAACAGGGACTCGTCGTAGTACCGTGGATCGGTGTAGTCGGTGCCGTAAGAGGCAAGGAAGATGTCGCGGATCGCCGAGACGTCCTTGCCGGTGGCTTCACGGACGCTGATCATCATCGCTCCTGCGCCGGAGGGAACATGGCACCGTGTTGCACGCTCGCGCCTTCGGCAGCTTGAGCCAAAATGGGAGCCAGCAACAGCAAAACCAGCAACGCGCATCGCTCGACCATCTGCGGAATCAACGTCTGTTCGTGGGGGGCATGAGCTCCGTCGCCAACCGCCCCCAGCCCGTCGAGAGTGGCTGTATAGAGGCTCGTGGTGTTTCCGTCTGACGATCCGCCGACCGACGCCTGGTCGAGCTCGAGTCCCAGTCGGCGTCCGAGGTCTTGGGCCAGCCTCCACAGCGCTTGGTTGCGGGGTACCGGTTCCATCGGATTCTGATCGATTGTTCCCTCAATCTCGATCGTCGTCTGTGGGTTGACCGGCCGCAGGCCCCGGATGGCTGCCTCGACCTCAGCCGCATCGGCTCGCGTTCGCACTCGCACGTCGACGTCCGCGCGGACCTCGGCCGCGATCACATTGGAACGGATGCCGCCGTCAATCGTTCCCACGTTGACAGTGATTCCCCGCGACGCGTCATTGAGGGCAAAGAGCCTCTGGATCTGATGTGACATTTCGAGGATGGCGCTGGCGCCTTCTTCAGGGTTGATTCCGGCGTGAGCGGCGCGCCCTCGGATGGTGACCGTGAAGCCGCCACACGCCTTGCGCGCCGTCTTGAGTTTTCCCGCCCGGCCGAAGGCAGGTTCGAGAATAAACGCGCGCGCCGCGCAACGTGCCAGGCGACGGATCAGACGGGTCGAGTCGGGGCTGCCGACTTCCTCGTCGGAGTTGATGACGACGAGGCAATCTGCCGCAGGCTCCAACCCCAAATCGTTGACAGCCCGCAGCGCATACAACAGTTGGACGAGCCCACCTTTCATATCCAGGACGCCGGGACCCCGGACTGTTTGCTCCTCCACTCGCACGGGCATGTGCTCGACTGTCCCCACCGGCCAGACCGTGTCACAGTGCCCGACGAGCAATTGGAGGGGCCTCTGCTTGGTGCGCACGTGGGGGCGTGCGTACAACATGCCGGCAGACTCCCGGCCTTTAAATCGGCGAACCATCATTCCGCTGCGCTTCAACTCGCCGGCCAGGATCGACATCACCGGACCGACAGCCGCGGGATCGTCAGATGGCGACTCTGCGAGCGCCAGTCGCTGCAAAAGCTCGACCATCCCTGGGCGGCACTCGTGCAGGTAGCTGAGAATTCTGTTGGAGTTGTCGTTGATCATGCTGTACCGCGGCCTTCCAGCGGAGCCGTGAGGCAACCCGGTCGAGCCGTCGAGACGATAACCACAATTAGCGCGAAAAACCTGTTGGAAAAGGAAATGCGACGGTTTGACGGATCTCAGCGATTCGCCCAGGATTCAAATAGGCGAGCAAGGGATTCTGGAAGATCTGATCCGCCTCGTCGCGCTCCGCGGAGCGGAGAAAATCTTCGTGCACAGCCGCGGCGACGACATCGCCGATGATCAGACTGTTTCGGCCGAATCCATCGATGATGCGGTTGAGCGTGCATTCGAGGAAGAGGCAGCACTCCTTGACGAGGACCCCGTCGACCTGACGAGCGGGGAACGTCGGCAAAAGCAACAGGCTTGGCTTCGACCGGTCCTCACAGCGAGGAGCCGCGGCTAAGGTGGCCACCATCACCTCCGTGGGGCGCGGGTAACTGACCGTAAACGCTCGGTGGCGGCGGATATTGTGATACGTGGAGTGATTCGGGCTGCAGACGAAGCAGTAGTAATTGTCCCACCCTAACGGCATCGCCAGGTGCTTGGGGGCCAGGTTGTAACGGTCCTCCTCCTTGCTCCCGATGATGACCAATGGGAACACTCCGAAAAACCGGTCCCAGACGGGTTGGTCGGTCGGAAGCGGAATCAGTTTTTCTGGTTCGCCCGTGCTCATTGAATCGATTTCCGGTCGGACGGAGTGAACTCTCGCCTGCGTCTGATTCTCCCAGCAAGCTGGTCTCTCTCAACGCTGTCAACCGTATCAGGATGCATGCGCGGCTGCTAGCACCTCATCCAGCGAGTTTCCTGACGGCCGAGGGAGCCACACGCTCACCGGGATTGATAGGAGCGGCATAACAGGTCCCTGCGGCCCTGGAGTCGGCGCATGCCGTTGGCCCGATGCAGACCCTCATCCCGTGCCTCTCCCGCGCAACCGCTATGCGCAACAAGCTCGCTTTCGGCGTGACGGACGACCCCGCCGGCTCGTGTTGATTTGGGGCAACTGTTTCGTTTTTTGCGCGCGCCCGCGGAATCGTGAGCTACGTTTTTCTTGTCAAAGCGGCCGAAAGTGCCGGCTTGCCGCAGCCCGTGCGCGGCTTCCCAGGGCAATTCTCGCAACGAGTCGCATCGAAACAGGGAGTAACGGATCCGATGGTCAACGCCAAGTTCGTTCCGCCTCGTCCCGGGCGCGCCGCCGACGCCGGGCAGACCGATTTCGACGAGTTGAAGCGGCTGATCCACGGCAAGCTGGTTGACAAGCTCGACCTGACCCGTCTGGGCGACCTCGAGGGGGACACGCTGCGACGCGAGATCCGGCTCGTCGTCGAACACTTGTGCGACACCGAGAATCCGCTCCTCAACCGCTCGGAGCGCGAAAAACTCATCGAGGAAGTGCTCGACGAGACCTTCGGGTTCGGACCGCTCGAGGCGCTGCTCAAGGAAGACGGCGTGGCCGACATCATGATCAACGGCCCCAAGAACATCTTCCTGGAAAAGAACGGCCGGATTCAGCGCTCGAAAATCACGTTTCGCGACAACGACCATTTGATGCAGATCCTGGACCGGATCGTGTCCAAGGTCGGCCGGCGTATCGACGAAACGTCGCCCATGTGCGACGCCCGTCTTCCGGACGGCTCCCGTGTCAACGCGATCATTCCGCCTTTGGCGCTCGACGGCCCGGCGATCACCATCCGGCGCTTCGGCTCCAACCCGCTGACTCTGGAAGACCTGTTGCGGTTCGGCGCCTTCACGCCCGAAATGGTCATGCTCCTGGAAGGGGCGATGAAGGCCCGGCTCAACCTCATCGTCAGCGGCGGTACCGGTTCCGGCAAGACGACGCTGCTCAACACGCTGTCGAGCTTCATTCAGAACGATCACCGGATCATCACCATCGAAGACGCCGCCGAACTTCAAATGCAGCAGGATCACGTGCTGC
>DASPSM010000715.1:0-2880 GCA_035623955.1 Planctomycetaceae bacterium | reverse complement strand
CGTGTTGCGCTCGTTGAACAGCGCCCATTGGCCAGTGCGTGCGTTGAGACGGCTGGCGCCCGCCGCGGTCGCGGTCCAGACGTAGTCGCCTTGCACGCCGACTCCGTAAACGATGTCGTTGCTCAGGCCGGAGTTCAGCTGCGTGAATGTGTCGATGCGGCCGGCCGAGATGCGGCTCAGTCCACCCATAGTGCCGGCCCAGAGGTCGCCGGTGCGCTTGTCGAGCGCAAGCGAGAGAACGGCCTGGTGAGCGAGGCCGTCTGCGGGGCGAAAGATTTTCCACGCGCCGTTTTCATAGAGGCCGAGGCCGTTATCAGTGCCGGCCCAGATGCGACTGCCGTCAACCAGCACGGAGTAGACGTGATTATCGGGCAGGCCGTTCGCGGTGGTGAAGGTTTCCCAGCGGAAGCGGGGCATGTCCTGAGCAGAAACGAGAGAAGCGAGAAGAATCAAGATTCCGCTTGCGAAAACTCCGCGAAGGCTAGCAGCACCGTGGAAGACCGGCCTTTCCGGGCCCACAGGGGCTAAAGCCCAATTCTTACGCGCGCTGAACGCGGCGCTAAAGCGCCGCTCTTCCACGGTCCTGGCAAGACCGAGTTTCTTAAGCAAGCTTGCGAGCATTCGCATTTTCATAACGTTTTCAGATATTCGACCAGATCATTCAGTTCGTCTTTGGTCAGATCGTTGGTCACCCCGTGCCTATCCTTAGGGTTGAACACGGTCCAGATTTCTTCCAGCGAGCGCGCCGAGCCATCATGCAGGTAGGGCGCGGAATAGGCTACGTTGGGAAGTTGGGGCACGTCAATCACCGGCGAGCGATCGGTGAGTTTGCCGGTGCCGACGTCGACTTGGCGCTGGTTAGTGTACTTCGGCCCGCTGTGGCAATAGCTGCACTGACTGGCTTCCGGAATCGCCATGCCGTTTTTCGTTTTCGTGCGCTCGAAAATGGCCTTGCCCCGCTCCTGCGCCGGGGTCAGCTGACCACTGGCGAGGCGGTAGCGATTGGGACGGTAAGGAAGTGAATAAACGAAGGCCACCAGATCGGTGAGTTCCTGCGGAGTAAAACTCTGAGAACGGTAAAAGAATTTTTCTGTCCGCGGGCCACATTCGGTCGGCATGTCAGGATTGCTGCCGTTCCATTTGAACGGCTCGGTGCCCGCAAGATCCTCGAGTGAGCGGTTGTCCACGATATCTTCGCCAAAGCCGTCGGGCTCAAGATCCCACTGCAGGCCGTCGATGGTGGCATCGAGGTGGCAGTTGGAACAGCCAAAGCCGCCCTGAAAAGCGAAGTCGGCAGTGTAGAAAAGACGCTCGCCGCGGCGGAGAGCATCCGCCGTTCCTGGCCCGCCCAGGTCGATGGTAGAGACAACCTCAGCTGAAGCCGTATCAATGACCGCGATGTTGTCATCCAGGCGGTTGGCCACGAAGAGGCGCTTGCCGTCGGCCGAGAGCGCCACGCCGCGCGGATTGTGGCCGACGGGGATGCGAGCGAGCACATAGTCGGCAGAGGCCGAGAGATCGTTGACCAAGGATGTGGCGGGGCCGCGCCGGGTGCGCACGGTTTTGAGCAGGCGAGCGACGTCGATGACTGTGACGCTCTCGGCTCCCGCCGTGGTCAGAAAAATCTTCGATTTGTCGGGCGCGATTGCGACTCCCCAGGGCAGACCGTAGTAGCGGTCGAGTTCGTCAATCGGAATCTGGACTGGCTGGCCAACATCGGGTCCGAACAGAGCCAGGGAGTCGCCAAACACCCATCCGTGCTCGACGTGGGCAAGGGGAATCAGATTCTTGGGACGGAGTTGTGCTGCCACGCCCAGCCTGCCGTCGGCCGATAGCGCCACGTGAAACACGCCGGCCACGTTGTGCAGCAGCTTGCGTTCGACCACCATCTGGCGCGCTGTATCAATGACCGTGATTTCTGAATTCGGTGGCGTGCGATGCGCGCCGGGGTTGGGATAGATATGCGTGCAATAAACCTGCTTGCCGTCAGCAGAAATCGCGAGGTAGCTGGCACCGCGCCCGGCGAGCAGTCGCTTCGCTTCCTGGCCGGTCCTGAGGTCGATAACCGAAACATCGCCGCTCAGCCGGTTGGCGACGTAGAGCGTGCCGCTGCGATCAACGACAACTCCGGCCGGTTCAACTCCTGTGGGCAGGGTCGCGACGACTTTCAGCAATGCTGTATCAATCACCGACACGCTATCGGACCAGGCGTTGGTGACGTAGAGCTGGCGACCGTCGGGGGAACTGGCGATGCCCCGTGGCACGTGGCCGACGGGAATGCTGGCTTCGACCTTGCCTGATTGTGGATCGACGACGCGGACTTCGTCGCTGCCTTCGCAGACGACGTAGAGCAAACGACCGTCGGAAGAAAAAGTCATCTCGATCGGGGAGAGATAGCGCTCGCGGATCGACGTCGCTTGTTTCGGCGCAGGCTGGGCGGCGATTCCGATCAGCGCAGCGGCAAAGATGGCAGCGATTCTGGCGCCGAACCAAACCTGCGCTCGAATTGTGGTGCACGCCAGCAATTACGGCTCCTCCACCGTGAGAATGCGATCCACGGCGAGATTCTCCAGGATCTGATCCTGCCCGCTCGGCCAGTGGATCGTCAGCTTGTCGACTTTGGTAGCGGCGCCTAAACCGAAGTGGATGCGGCCATCGTCCTCGGACAGATAGCCCGATCCGGCGAAACGTTCGGCGACCTGCTTCGGCCTCCGGCGAGCAATTCAAGCCGCGCGCCAATGCCGTCGCGATTGCTCTTCTTCTGCTTGCCCTGGCCTTTCAGCTTGATCGTGATACAGTGATTGCTGTTTTGCGTGACGTTACGCAGAAGCGTGCCCGGCGCGCCGAGATTCACGACGAAAGCATCAATTTTGCCGTCGT
>DASPSM010000708.1:0-4237 GCA_035623955.1 Planctomycetaceae bacterium | reverse complement strand
GACCGGCCTCAAGGTGTCTCGAATCTGCCTGGGCTGCATGAGTTACGGCGTCCCCGAGCGAGGCCCCCATCCGTGGACCCTCGAAGAGCCAGCGAGCCGACTGTTCTTCAAGCGGGCGCTCGAATTGGGCATCAATTTCTTCGACACGGCCAACGTCTACTCCGACGGGACGTGCGAAGAAATCACGGGCCGTGCGCTCCGCGATTTCGCTAAACGCGAGGAATTCGTGCTGGCCACCAAGGTCCACGGCCGGATGCGACCCGGCCCCAACGGTCGCGGCCTGTCCCGCAAGGCGATCTTCGCCGAAATCGACGCCAGCCTGACCCGGCTCGGCATGGACTACGTCGACCTTTATCAGATCCACCGCTTCGACAACGAGACGCCGATCGAGGAAACGCTCGAAGCGCTGCACGACGTCGTTAAAGCGGGAAAGGCGCGGTACATCGGCGCTTCATCCATGCACGCCTGGCAGTTCTGCAAGGCGCTGTATCTGGCCGATCTCAACGGATGGACCCGGTTCATTTCGATGCAGAACCATTACAACCTGATCTATCGCGAAGAAGAGCGCGAGATGATGGGGCTGTGCGCCAGTGAGAAGATCGGCGTCATTCCGTGGAGCCCGCTCGCCCGCGGCCGGCTGGCCCGCCCCTGGGAGGAACAGTCGGACAGCGAGCGGATTGGCCGGGACGAATTCGGCAAGACCCTCTACACGAAATCGGTCGAATCCGATCGCCAGGTCGTCGAACGTGTCGGCGAAGTGGCCGCGGCGCACAAGGTGCCGAGGGCCCAAATCGCGCTGGCCTGGATGTTGAGCAAGCCGTACGTGACGTCGCCGATCATCGGAGCGACCAGGCAGCGGCATCTCGACGACGCGATTGCCGCGCTGGAACTCAAGCTGTCGCCCGAAGAGATCGCCCGGCTCGAGGAGCCGTACGTGCCACACACCGTGTCTGGTTTCGGCTGATCGCCGCCGTCGGAGCCATGGCAACGCTACGTCCGCAGCAGTTCCCGCACCGGCTGCCCCTTGCCGTCCTTCGTGACGAAGAACGGACGCTCCTCGATTTCGACGCCGTAACGCGGTGAAATTCCCAGCGTGCGGAAAATCGTGGCGTGCAGGTCCGTGACGGTCACCTTTCGCGTCACCGACGTGCAGGGGCGCTCGTCGGCTGTCTTGCCGAACAGGAAGCCGCGCTTGGCTCCGCCGCCGAAGAGGAGCACGGAGCCGGCCCCCGTAAAGTGCCGGTGCATGCCGTAGTGCTTGAGTTCGGTCATTTTGTCGGGCTGCGCGACCTGGTCGGGGACCGGCTTGTCCGGTTTGCCTTCGACAAGCACGTCGCGGCTGAACTCGCTGGCCAGGACGATCAGCGTGCGGTCGAGCAAGTCGCGCACTTCGAGGTCGCGGACTAGTTGGGCAATCGCCGAATCGATCATCCGCTTGAGGTCCACCATTCGCGTGTGGCCGTTGTCGTGCGTGTCCCAACCGAGGAAGGGGACGTATTCGGTCGAAACTTCGATGAACCGCGCCCCCGCCTCAATCAAGCGCCGCGCCAAGAGGCAGCCGAGCCCGAACCGCCCGGTCTCATACGGTTTTCGCGATTTGTCGGGCTCGAGCGATAAATCGAAGGCCTTGGCGGCCGGCGCGTTCATCAGACGGTGCGCGCTCCCGAGCGATTGCAGCAACGACTCGCGCTGGAAATCGCTCTCGCGGGCGACAGGGCTCTCCGCGACGAGCTTCTTATACGCGTCAAACCGTCGGCGAAAGCGTTTTTGGCTCATGCCGGCAGGCGGACGCACGGTGAGCACGGCCTGTTCCGGGTCGGGGACACGAAACGGGCCGTACTGCGCACCGAGGCAGCCGCCAGTTTGAAAGGCCTTGAGCTCTTCCGCTTCGCCGTTGCCGTCGTAGCGCTGACCGATGTCAATAAACGCCGGCAGCGCAGGATTCTGCGGCCCCTTCGCGTGAGCAATCCACGCTCCAATGTGCGGCGCGGCCACGGTTTGCGGCGGCTCGTATCCGGTGTGCCAGTGGTACTGGTGCCGGGAGTGCAGGATTTTTCCGAGGTCCGCGGCAACGTGCGTGCGAATCAACGTGCCGCGATCGAGCACGGAGGCAATCTTTTCCAGGCCCTTCGAGATCCGCACGCCGTCGATCGCCGTCGGGATCGAAGGAAAGGTGCTGAGCACAGCATTCGATTCGAGCCCCTTCTCGAACGGCGTGTAGCGCTTGGGATCGAACGTCTCAGTGTGCGCCATCCCTCCGGCCATCCACAGCACGACGACCGCATCCGCGGTGGGGACGATTTTTTCTTCCCCTTTTTCGCTCTTGGGGTCCGCGCCCGGCTTGGCCTCGAGTACGCGGGGACGCGCGACCAGCGCACTGAGCGTGGCGGCGCCGGCCGTGGTGAGGAAGTGGCGGCGAGTCGACAAATTAGCGTTCGTCATTGCGGTCAGCCCCACTAATCGATCAGTTGAAACTCCGGCAGCATCACCAGCATCCACAAAAAATCCTCCACTCCCTCGGCGGAGGGGGGCGTGCCGACAATCTCGCCAGCGGTCTGCGTCTCGGCCGGCGTCGCGTCTCGGCCGAGGGCCAACCGGTAAGCCCGAGTGATCAATGCTTGCGGTGCACTCGGTTTCTCGGCCACCCGCTCGCGCGCCGCGGCTTTGAGAATTGAGTCGAGGGTCGTGCCATTAGTCAATTCCAACGCTTGCAGCATTGTTGCGAGCGAATCGCGACGCGTCACCACTTGCTCGCGGTTCGGGCGACCCAACGCTCGCGACAGCGGACCGTCCATCAGGAGCGCGGCTCGCACTCTCTCGGACGGCTCTCCGTTGGGGCGAGTTTTGTCCTCCCCCAGCACCCTCCGAACGGCCCCCACCTGCCCGCCTTGGCCGCGGCCGTCGATCTTGAGCAAGTCGCGCGTGGGCTGCGGCCAGACGCCGGTTAGTTCGGCGACCGAATCGAGAAACTGCTCCGCAGTCATTCGACGGCTGATCGGTCCACGAAACGGGCCGGCGGGCTCGTTCGGCTTGGGCTCGCCTGTTGCCGCAAGCTGATACGTTCGCGACGTGCAGATGACTTCAAGCGTGTGTTTGAGATCGTAGCCGTGGCCGATCAGGTCGCCCGCCAGCCAGTCGAGCAGATTGGGATGCCACGCCTCGCGCTCCATGTCGTCGAGCGGCTCGACCAGGCCGCGGCCAAACAGGCGGGCCCAGTAGCGATTGACAACGGTCTTCGCCAGCCGTCCGTCGCGGGGATTAGTGATGAGGTCCGCGAGCTGTCGCATTCGCGTGTCGCGGGAAGCGTCGGCGTCGATCGCCCCGATCTCCGGAAACAAAAAACTCGCGCGGGCCTTCTCGCCCGTGGCTTTATCACAGCGATAGATATCGAGCGGCCCGTTGGCAAAGACCGCGGCCAGACCGTGCGAATCGGTCAGCATCCACTGGTTGGTAAAACTGTCGTGACAGCTCGCGCACTTCAGATTTGTGCCGAGAAAGACCTGGGCGGTCGTCTGTGCCGCCTGCAGTTCGCGTCGCTGGCTGGCGTTGACGACGCCGCGCCATTCGATCCCCTTCACAAAGCCCTCGGAGCCCTTCACGGGGCTGATCAACTCGTGCACGAAACGGTTGTACGGCCGGTTTTCGTACAGCGAACGAAACAGCCAGGCGGTGATCTGCCGGCGACCGTCGTCGATATAACCCGTTCCCCGATATTCGTTCCGCAACAGGTCGTTCCAAAACGCCAGCCAGTGAATCGCGTAATCCTCGCGACGCGAGAGCAAACTGCGCACAAGCGCAGGACGCTTGTCGGCGGCGGAATCGCGAACGAACCCATCGAGTTCTCGAGGCGTCGGCAGCAGGCCAATCAGATCGAGGAAGACGCGCCGAGCAAACACCCGGTCCGACACGACCTGCGCCAGATCGACGCCTTGAGCCTTCAAATGGGCTGCGAGCAGCAAGTCGACTGGATTCGTCAGGGCCAATCCTCCCGGAGACGCGGGAAGCTTGACTGGCCGCAATTCCACGTTGGCGAGGCCCGAGCTTTCCCGGCTTCCGCGGGCGCGCGGGTGCGGACTCGAGGCATCGGCTGCGCCAGCGGGAAATAGAGACAACGGCCCAGCGGCGATTGTGGCAGCCACAATCCACCCAAGACACAGCCGCGTTAGTTTGCTTCGGAGGCACATCGCACGGTTCAACCGGGAAGGGGCGGACAATCGAAACCAGGCAGGTCCGGGGC
>DASPSM010000706.1:0-3692 GCA_035623955.1 Planctomycetaceae bacterium | reverse complement strand
AAGTCGTTGATGCAATTTGATTCGAATTGCATTGATCAGGAGCATGGCTGGGTTCCTTCCTTGGAGAAACACACACCCATCCATTGTGACTGCGAACTCTTTGTCTTGTCAGACGTTAAACATCCTCCTGGGAAATGTTCTGAAGGCGTGGGCTATTGTCGGTTGTCCCTAGACGGGACGAAGACATTCGGATGGCGCCGGAATTGCCGCCGGTGCCAGCGAGTTGCAGGGTGTGACAAGGCCGCCGCAGGCGGACGCCGGCACACCACTCGCTGGCCGACGTAGGAACGGTGTGCCGGCGCTCGCTGCGCGAGCTGGTCACACCCTACGAAGACGCAAGGCTTCGCGCGAACTTGTCGATCTCGGCGATGGCCGTCTCGAGGTTTTGGGCTTCTGTGACGCCGGAACTCTTGCGGGGCTTGAAGCTGTGGTCGCCGTCGGTGAGCCAGTGGACCCGGATCGCGCGTGACAACTTATATGTGGCCACGTCGTCCCGCCCGCCAAACGGGTCGCGTTCGCCCTGCAGGATCAACGTCGGGGTTTTGAGCTCCTCCAGATGCTTGACGCGCAGCTGGGTCGGCTTTCCAACCGGATGGAACGGATAGCCCAGGCACACCAGCCCCGCGACGGCCGCTTCGTCGGCGACCATGCTGGCGATCCGGCCCCCCATCGACTTGCCGCCGATGATCAGCCGTTCGCGCCCCAGCGACTCGACGACCGCGAGCCACGTTTCGCGCAACACCGGCTCACGGTCGGGAGCCCCGCGCCGGCCACCGGTGCGCCGCGCCGCCATATACGGAAACTCGAACCGCGCCACGCGGTAGCCGCGCTTCGCGAGCCCCTGGGCCATGATGGACATGAAGGGACTATCCATCGGAGCGCCGGCCCCGTGGGCCAGCGCAATCGTCCAAGGGGCGTCCTTGGGACCATCGATAAGAAGCTTGGGACTTGCCGGCATGGACATTCCCCAGACGCCTATCGGGTCGACGCTGCCTGCTGCGCTCGCACTTCCTCTCCCGGATGATAGCTCTGCTTCGCGTGCGCCAGGACGTCGTCCCAGTAGAAATACGCCTCTTTCAGTTTGCAGTCGGACAGCAGCTGGGCCTGGTCGAAGAAGTGGGGCGAGTCGGGGTTCCCGCTTGCGCCGTATTGCAGCAGGCTCTTCGTCTGGATGTGGTCGCCGAATTCGATCGACGCCATGTACGAGCTGCCGACGACGGCGTAGCGCTTCATCATCGGTCGCACGATCGGCAGCGGCGGCGTGTAATAAATCGTGAAGACGGCCCCGACCGGCCCCTGCACTCCGGCCAGCGGCAGGCTGGGGAGCCGATCGTTGAACGGGATCTTCTCGAAGAAGTCGGCAATGTTGGCGTGCCGCTGCAAGCGGTTGACGTCGCCATAGGGGACCTTCCAGCTGCCGTACAGGCTGTTGAGCTTGGTCGCCGCGTCGCGCAAGGCGCGAAACGGGGCCGCGGGGTCGCCGAGCATTTCGGGACGCAGCGTCTCCAGCGTGCTGCTGAGCAACACGCCGTAAAGCTGCTCGTACCAGCAGACGCACAGCGTCGCCTGCGTCGAGTGGATGCTGCAGCGGCAGTCCCAATCGAGCAGGTGCTTGAAATACGGCTCGACCTCGGTGGCGAGAGCGGGATCGCTTTCCTTCAGCCGTCGGAACTTGCGTTCGTAGCGCGGCAATTCCTCCAGCGCCCAATACATCGTGGTGTCGAAGGCCAGCTTCTGCCACTCGTCGAAGGTCACGTCGTGGGCCCGCCGCAACAAGTGTCGCGAGATCTTGGCCCGCCGATTGTCCCACGTCGTCTCCCGCACGATGTTGCGGGAGAGATCGCCCGGCTCGGGATTCTGATCGTCGGTCGTCGTGTAGGGAGACTGGTTGCAGTTCTGCACGTAGCCCGAAATTGGATTGAGGACCTGCGGCAACTCGTCCAGCGACAGAATGCCCTGCCAGTCCGATTCGGTCCGCCGACCGTCGACGGCTTTCGACCAGTCGAGCCTGGGATTTCGCCGCGGCACGATGCCGTTATAGAGGTAGAAGATGTTGCCGTCGCGGTCGGCGTAGACGAGGTTGAACATCCGCTGGTCGAGCGTGGCGACGGCCGCGCGAAACTCCGGAAAGTTCCGCGAGCGGACCATGCGATACACCTGCCGGCCGAACAGCGCGTCGTTCATCCGCCCGACGTTGCTCGCCAGTTGCTTGCTGCCGTTCAGCCGGCGGACGATCGGCCCGTGATGCGTCTTGCGGTAGGTGACGGGCCGGATCTCGAAGCCTTTCGCGGCCTTGATGCGGATCGTGTCCTTCCACTCGATCGCCGTGCGATAGCCGTCGCCGTAGCGATAGTTGAGCGGATGCTGCGGATCGTCGAACGTCTCGACCCATTCGTCGCCGCAGTTCACGTCGTTGACCGTATAAGTCCAGCCGAGGTGCTCGTTGTGGCCGATGGCCAGCATCGGGCTGCCGAAAAAGGTCGAGCCAGTGAAGCTCCAGCCTTCGCCGCTGTGCAGGTGGGCCTCGTAATACTGGCCGAAGCCGTAATACGGCTGGTGCGAGTTGCAGAAGAGCATCGTCTTATGCGAGCGCGTCTTCGACGGGCCGATCGCCCAGGCGTTGCTCCCCACGGCCCCCGGTTGAATAAACGAAGGCTGCCCGGCCGCTTGCGAAAGGAGCGCCGTCGGAAGAAGCGCGGGCGGATCGCCCGACTGGGCCCGCAGCAGTTCCGGCGGCACGCTCTTGGAGTGCGTCGCCATCCGGTAGAGGACATAGCGATCGAGCGCGATCGGATACCACGGCTCAAACCGCTCCAGCAGCCGTAGCTTCACCTTGGGATGCGTGTCGAGGTAGTAGTTGAGGCCGCCGGTAAACGCGACGTTGAGCGATTGCAGCTTGGGCTCGAGCTTGGGGAAATCGTCGCGGGCCCGCTGGGGAATCTCGAAGCGGTGGGTCGTGTCGTCGAGCGAAAAGACCGATGGCCCGTAAAGCTCGGCGTAACGGCCCAACGCCAGCGCGAACGAGTCCTCGACCTGCCACAAAAAGTCCTCGGCCTGCGCGTAACCGAATCCGAAGACCACGCTCTCGTCGGTCGGCCCGTCGATGTGCGGCACGCCCCACTCGTCGCGATGAATCGTCACCTGCCGGGCCAACGGAGGCACATCGTCGGCCCCGGCCGGCGAAACTGCGATCGCCAGAATCAACACCGCCAGCACCAGTCGCCGAATCACTTTCCGTCTCCTCAAGCGGGCTTTGCCCAAAAACGGGGACTGACCCCCTACCGGAAGGGCAAACCAGCACTCCAGCCGCAACGGGTCAGGGGTCTGTCCCCGTTTTTGGGCATCAAGCGAAAGCCCTTTCCGAGCGGCGCGCGATTCTGTCAAATTAAGATCCGCATCACGATTGCCCACGAGGGCTGCGATTCCGAAATGCTAAATGACCGCGCGCAATTTTGGGACCGTGCGCGGATCCCAGCCAGCTTTGCCCAAAAACGGGGACTGACCCCCTACCGGAAGGGCAAACCCGCTTTCCAGCCACAACGGGTCAGGGGTCTGTCCCCGTTTTTGGGCAAAGCCCCGTGCGGGAGAGGGGCTGGGAGTGAGGGGGCCCGCCACTTAGCGGAGTGAATCATGGCCGGCGCTTAGCGTCGTTCACTCGGCCGCTCCTCCGCCTCGCGGCCCCTAGCCCGTCT
>DASPSM010000693.1:0-3329 GCA_035623955.1 Planctomycetaceae bacterium | reverse complement strand
CGGGATCCGACGGCAGAGCCGTCGGTTTGGGAAACTGAACGCGGCAATGATTGCACAATCGACGCTCCAACCACGCTCGCCCTCGAAGGACTTACGACGCAGATGCAATCTGTTGTGCAGCGGCGGCTCTCAGCAAAATTGGGTCGGGACACTGAAAACTGATAGATAGGCGTCCCAATTTTTCTTGTCCCAATTTCGGCTGCGCTGGGGAAGTCAGCAAGAGAGGGTGGGCCAGCGCGCCCTTCGGCGGCTCGGCCCACCCCACGACTCTTGGAAGCTTTATCAGGAGGGACAAGCGGCTTGTGTGCGCCGGCCGACCGGTTCTGTTCGAAGATGCGCTATTTGCCGCCTTCCTTCGGGGGCGCCCACTTCTTCAAGAACGCCGACAGGGCCTCGACGTCGAAAGTCTCGTCCTTCCAGAATGCGTCGGCCGGCTTGACGTTCGCCAGGACTTCTCCGCGATCATTCAGGACGGTAAGGTGCGGCACTCCCTTTTTGGTGTTCGCGCGGAAGGATGTCGCCAGATTGCGGCCGCTTGCGCTGGTGCTGTCGATCGACACGTGAATATAGCCGTCAATCAGTCCCTTTGTGCTGTGCAGCATTCGGTGAAGCCGATAGCACGGGTTACATTCGTTAAAGCCGAATTGCACCAGAACTCTCAAATGTCTGGCTCTCGCTTGCTCGAGAGCGTCGTCGATTTTGGCTCGGGCATTGGCATCATGGTCGTAGACAATGAGTTCCGGCTCACGTAGCGGGTCGATGGCAAGCGGACCAAACCGCATCGTGATCGGTTGACCGCCGATAGGCAGGGCTGACGTCAGAGTGTAGCCGGCTTCGATTGCATCGCGGCGAAACGGTGCCGCGCCGCGGGGATCTTTGATCTGCTGAAACGCGCTCTCGCCATCCAAGCGCAAGGCGATTGCCGCCTTCAGCATCGCCAACCTGGCGTCCGCTTCGGCCTCATCGCGCCTAACCATCAAGAGCGGAAGGTCGGTATTTCCCCAATTCTCTAGCAGCAAGATTCGCACGAGCGGGCCTGCTGATGCGAGGCGCCCTTGGAATTCGGCCGCCGCCGATTCAAACCCGGCAAAAGGAAGGGAAGCGATCCGAACGGCCTCGTCGTATCGACGACTGGTTTCGTCGATCTGTTTGAACAGGTCCGGCGCAGTTGCTGTCTGTCGGACGAGCTCTTTGCCGAGGGATTTGTTCGCAATATCGCCGGCGAGCGCTTGGATTTCCTTGCGCGCCTGGTCAATGCCTTGTCGCTCCAGGATTCGTTTGAGCCACTCGAGGTACATGTCCCGATCCTTGAGCAGCAGGCCTCCGAAGGGCTCCGGCTCGGGAAGGCGGTTGATTTCCCGTTGGAGCTGCTTCGTCGCTGCAGGGTCGAGGCTCGGCACCCAACTGGCCGCCAACGGTTCGATGATTGTTTTTTCTCGCCGCAGTTGCGCCCACAAGCCGAAGGCCGAATCGTCCTTTCCGACAAAGCGAACCAGCCTCCAGGCAGCGACAAGATCATCGACCGCAGCCACCGAATTGCCTCGCGCGAGTTCGCGGCGAGCACTGAAGACGAGTAATCCGAGGGGTGCCGGCGCTTTCTGCAGATGCAGCGTCGACGTGTTGGGGCCCTTTTCTCTCATCGGGAGTCCCCACTCGCAGTAAGGCATGTTGGCGGCGCGTCGCAGTTCGAAAAGACACGTCTGAGAGTCGGGATGCGCGAGAAGGATCTCCACATCCTTCATCGAGGCCGTCAACGGATATCGCGCTGCGACCTCCCAGCGAGTCGTCCTATAGTCGTTCGGGACAAAATACAGCGCGCGCCAGTATCCCAACGCCGCATTTTGAGCCGGATCGCGGTGCTCTGTCTCGGCAGCGGAGGCGAGGCTCACCAGATCGATCGCAGCACAGATCGCGATCGCCGCGAAGCCCGCGCGACCTAAGGCGCCGCACCTCGCCCGATCCCCAATACGAGCCAATCTCGCGCTTTGGAAAGAGTGCACCGTGGCTCCCACTCAGAAGTAAGATCACCTCCCGTTAGACAGCCTCTGAGCGAAGATTCGTCTCAGGAGATTTCGACTTCAATTGCCGGGACAAGCTGGATGGCGGGCCGGCGCCGCTTCTCCCACACTACGGCTCGCCATCGGGCACCAGTGCCACTGCCCGGCACCAGCCTGCGCTCGCCGCTTTGATCTTCACCGGCAGGCACGACACCCAGAAGCCGTGCGGGCGGCCGATCTGGTCGAGGTTGGCGAGTTTTTCGATCTGGCAGTACTCGCGCGTGAGCCCCGCGAAGTGGGCCGGCCAGATGAATTTGCCGTCGCCCGTGCGGCGGAAGTCGGCCACCATGTCGGCAAACGGCCGGTCGAGGGTGTACGCGTCGATGCCGATGACTTTCACGCCGCGCTCGACCAGCCAAATCACGCCTTCGCGGCCCAATCCCGGTTGGCGGAAATAGGCCGTCGAGCCGAGCCGCTGGTCGGCCCCCGTCTGCAAAAGAACGATATCGAGGGGCTTGAGCGCGTATTGGATGCGATCGAGGGCTTGGGCCAGGTCGTCGACTGAGATGAATTCGCCGGCGGTCTTGTGCCGCATGTCGAGCACGACGCCGGGGGCGAAGCACCATTCGAGCGGCACTTCGTCGATCGTCCGAGCGGGCCGGCCCTCAGAGTGCGAGCCGTAATGGTAGGGGGCATCGACATGCGTGCCCGTGTGGGTGATGGCCTCGATCTCTTCGACCGCCCAGCCCTGGCCGTTGGAATAAACGAGATCCGCGGGCGTCACGCCGAAGTATTGCTCCATCTGCGCGAGCCCCTCGGCGTCGTGACGGACGTAGTGGATCTTCGCGGGCCGCGGTTCGCTGGCGGCCAGATGCTCCAGCGGCACGCTGAGGTCGACGAGCTTCATCTCCGAAAACTGCATGGAATACCTTCGGCTAAGCACGAATGACGAAGCACGAATGACGAAGCACGAATGACGAAGCACGAATGACGAAGCACGAATGACGAAGGAATGTCCAAATGACCTAAGCCCGAATGACTCAAGCGCGAATGAACGGAGTCTTCATTAGTGCTTCGAGCTTCGTGCTTCCTTCGTCATTTCATTCGTGCTTCGTCATTCGTGCTTTTGCCGCCCCTTCTTTTCCAGTCGTTTTCCTTCCTGGTAGAGCTCTTCCATTTCAATCAAGGTCGCATCGGCGAGCGTGCGGTTCTGGGCGGCGAGCTGCTCTTCGATGTAGCGGAAGCGGCGCTCGAATTTGGCGTTGCTCCTGCGCAGGGCTTCTTCGGGATCGATTTTCCAGCGGCGGGCGATGTTGGCCACGACGAACAACA
>DASPSM010000662.1:0-4078 GCA_035623955.1 Planctomycetaceae bacterium | reverse complement strand
GCTCGCAGGCTCAACAAGAGTTCGAGAGTTGGCTGGATCACAAACAGCCTGACCGTGAGCGGGTCTTGCACGCGAGCGGTTGCCAAGTCGAGGATCGCCTGCCGCCAGACCCGTTCCCGAAGCTGCCACCCCTCCACAAGGAGCGGCCGCCTACCCGGCCAGCCAAACGCGGCTTCGAAGGCGACAAGCAGATTGATGCGATGACCGTTGTCGAGCCAGACCTGTTTGTCCCACTTGTCGCCGACGTGGTCCGGAAATGTCGCGTCAATCGAGTCCCGCATCAAGCGGTCATACGACAGGCAGTCAATGTCGCCGCGCAATTGGTCGGCGACGAAGGTCTTGCCACAGCCGCTCGCGCCCGTCACCAAGGCAACCTTCATTTGCCGGCCCTCAAGTGCGTTGGCGAACCGCGTCCGAGAGGCAAACACCCGATTTACCGCTAGAATAACCTTGGAGCCGGCCCATGAGCCGTCGTCGGTCAATTTTCCTCTCGGCCTTCGTCGCGTGGCTGGCGGCGTACCCGATTGTTCTTTATGTCGCGGGGCGTCATTTCCGCGATTCTGCGGATTTCCTCGGCCTTTCGGCATTGGTCTTCGTCGTCGCCTGCGCGATCGCCCTTCGGTCACTGATCATTACCGGGGCGCTGGCCGCTCTTTTCGGGTCTACGCTCGGCGAGTCCGTCATCATGTGCGACTATTTCCCGACCGAGCAAGAGGAGCTCGAGCGGGCTTTGATCTATCCAACTGTGGGCGCTCTGGCCGGGTTGATCTGCGAGGTGATTCTTGTGTCACGAAACCCCTCGGTGCTGGAGGGGCCACGACGCTGGATCACGCGGCTCATTCGTCTGGTCGCCACGGTCATCCTGGCAGTCGTCTTCGGTGCTTTGGCCGCGACCACTCGCGATATGGTTCGCTGGTCGCACCCGCTTTCCGCGGACACGGCGGTCATCGTCGGCGTCCTGTCGCTCGCCTGGGCGGCGGTTGCCCTATGGGGCATTCGGCTCAACGAGACGTAACGCTCTGCTCTCTGAAGTAATATGGCCGCGATTTTGGGGAAGCCACACTGCCGTCAACGCCGATTGACCCGTCGCCAACCGGTCGATTCCGCGATCATCCAGAAGTGAGGGACGCGTTTCCCGCGGCGGCGCGTCATCGCGCCCCGGCAATTCGAAACACGAACGCTCCTCGACGACACGAGATCATTGAGGAGCGTTCGTTTCATGCAATTTGGGCAAGCACGGCGAGGACGGCTGGATCAAAGGTACGACCGCCAGCCTCCAGGATGGCGGGCCTTGACCCCGGCGAACCAACGGCACGGCAGGTAGAGCACGGCCAGCACCACAGCCCACGCGGCGTAGATGCCCGGGAGACTCAGCGTCCAACCCTCTGGAGGCGTGCCTAAAGCCGCCGGCGAAAACTCCCAGGCGATCGGCAATCCCCGCACCAGGCCCGTCAGCACGGCCAGCCCGTGGATCACGTACCACTGCAAAAGGTAATAGAACAGCGGGACGCGGCCGAACGTGACGAGGGCGCGGCCAACCGAGCCCCGAACGCCGACGCGATCGATCACCGCCAGGGCCGCGATCGCCGGCCCGAGCGTCATCAGCACAAATAGCAGCGACGGGGGTTGCTTCGAGCAGTTGATGAACGAAAGTGCGGTCAAGAGCGGAGTCGCCTGCGTTGTCCACGGGCTCGGTTCGCCATAAACGCCCGACGCCCGCAGGATCACGAACGCGGCGATCATCGCAATGCCCAGGCACCACATCACTCGGCGTCTGCGTCCCGGGTCGAGCCGGATGACCTCGCCAAACCCGTAGCCGGCGAGAACGATCCCCAGCCAGGGGAGCAGCGTGTATCCGATGACGACGTTGATTCCGCCGGGCAGCGGCAACGGCCCGCGGTCGAGCAAAATCGTCCCGGCCGTACGCACCACCGCGGATCCAGAGTCCCGCGACAAGCCGTCGACCAGACCGTGCGTGGCGATGAGCAGCACTCCGAGCGCCCCGACGACCCCGCTCGGCAGGAAGACCAGTGCCGCCAACACGACAAACGAAGCCCCAATCGACCACAGGACCGTCAAGATCACCGGGGCGGAAACGGGATCGAAAAAGAGGCCCAGTCGTACGACCGTCACCTCAAGGAAGATCAGCCACAGCCCTCGCGTAGCGAGGAAGCCGGCCAAATCGCGCCGCGACCGGCCACGCGAGCCCGCCAAATAGGCCCCCGTCCCTGCGAGGAAGGCGAAACCCGGCGCGCAGAAGTGGGTCACCCACCGCGTCAGAAACAGCGCCGGAGTCGCTTGAGAGAGGTCCGTGGGATCGAACGTCGCGTTGCCGAAGTAGTCGCGAGTGTGATCCAGCACCATCAACACCATGATCGCCCCGCGGAGGACGTCGACGGCATCAACGCGCCGAGCGGGTGGCACCTGCGGTGTTTCCGACGCTTGCACGGGTTCTTGGACAGCGAGGATTTCCATTTTCGACGTTCGCCTCGCACCGCGTTCAAACAACGCGCCAGAGGCAGTTTCAAAACCCTCGCCCATTCCGATGGGAGAGGGCAGGGTGAGGGCTCTTCTTGCCCGAACGCTGCCTCACTTCGTCGACAAGAACAGCCGAACTGCCTCGACACCTTGCTCCTTTGTCCCGAGTCGCGCGATATCCCCCTGCCAGGGCTGCTCGCTCTCCATTTTTGCATGGATCGCCATCTGGTCCACGCAGTCGGCGACAGTCGCGTGACGTCGATGATACTCGTATTTGCTTTCGGCGCGCTGGCTCAATAGAAGTTGCAGCGTCGGCTGAATGACAAAAAGTTTTGCCTGCGGAGTCTCTGCGACTCGAGACGTCGCGAGATCAAGAATTGCGTTCCGCCAGACTGACTCCCGAAGCTGCCAGCCTTCGACAAGCAGCGGCCGCTGGCCGGACCACGAAAACGCGCGCTCGAACGCGGCAAGAGACGATCGCTGTTGTTGAGCCAGATTTGTTTGTCCCACTTGTCGCCGGCATGATCGGGAAAGGCGTGGTCGATCGAGTCCCTCATCAATCTGTCATAAGAGAGGCAATCGAACTGCGTACGCAGCTGGTCGGCGACGAAGGTTTTGCCAGAACCGCTGGGCCCAGTGAGCAACGCGATCCTCATGCGTTCTAACCCATTGGCTTGTAGCATCGACGCTTAAACACTCTTCCCCGCTGACTTGTCGCTACAATAAATGCGGAGTCGGCGGCATGTATCGACACAGCTCGATTCGCTCAGCGATCTTCGCCGCGTTGGTTGCGGCCGGCCCGATCGTCTTCTACCGCGCAGGTCGTCAGTACCCCGACGCATTGGGGCAGCTCCTGCTCGTTGCGTGGCTCTTGTACGCCGGCTGGGCGGTCGTGCTTCGATCGCCGATTATTGCCGGAGTGCTCTCGGCGCCTTTCGTGTTGGTCGCATTCTCTCTCGCGGGTCCGCCGGTCTCATGCACCCGCTACTATGTCCCAAGCGAGACGGGTCTCATCGTTTTTGCGGCAGTGATGCCAATCATCGGGGCTATTGGCGGATGGATCTGCCACACGCTTTATGTGTCCCGAAGACGGCAGGCCGCACTGCAATCAAATTGCCCAGACGATTCCATTCACAGCCACGGTGCTGTTAGTGGTTGACCGGGCATGGCCTCTCGGCGAAGCGCAGAGGCGCTGCAATCGAAAACACAAACACTCCTTCGCGACACGAGGTCACGAAGGAGTGTTCGTTTTATGCAATTGGTTGGTGAGTCGACAGTGGCCGCATTGAGTTAGATGCGGGTGCCTTTGGCCGGCTCGTGAGGGCCAGCCATCGGCGACCAGGTGGTCACCTGGTTTTTGAACTGGGTGTTACGCCAGTCCTGGGGTCGATCGGGCGGGTTAAGACCCGATGACCTGGAATCCTTAGAAAGGAGGTGATCCAGCCGCAGGTTCCCCTACGGCTACCTTGTTACGACTTAGTCCCAATCACGGAGTTCATCTTAGGCGCCTGCTTCCTTACGGTTCGCTCGACGACTTCGGATGCCCCCCGCTTTCGTGGCTTGACGGGCGGTGTGTACAAGGCTCAGGAACACATTCACC
>DASPSM010000658.1:0-2953 GCA_035623955.1 Planctomycetaceae bacterium | reverse complement strand
GGCCTGCGGCAGCGGCACGAGGAAGTCGGCCTTCGCCGCGGCCTGCTCGCCGCTTTTCGCGCCGGGCTGGGCCGCCGCTGCGGCCTCGGGCTTGAGGTCGTATTTCACCAGGAACGACTGCGCACCGGTGACCTTTTTTTGCAGCGTGATCGTCCAGCCGACCCAGCCGTCGGCCGGCTTCTCGTCGCGGATTTGCTGTTTGATGCCCGCGTCGGCGTTCTCGGATTGAATCTGCGCCTGCTCGGCCGATGCCTGCGGCACCACGATGCGGAAGGTGTCGAGGGCCGCGTTTTCGACCTGGAAGACGACGTGGCTGGTCAGCGTGGCGGCATCCTGCCGGGCGTTGACGATTGTCGCGACACGGGCCGTCAGACGCGTCGGCTTGCGCACGGTTCGCACGTGGATCGTCACCGGCCGATGCAGATATGACCACTGCCCCGCAGGATGAAACGCGGCCGGCCTCTGCGCGTTCACCGAAGGCTCGGGGTGAGCGCCGGCAAGCTTGCTGTCGTCGGCCACAAGCTCGATCCCCTCGGGGGCGAAGGCCGACACAAGCCCCGTCTCGCGAAACGTGCCCAGCGGCTCCAGCAAGGGGAGATCGATCTCGCCCGAAGTCGGCAAATCGCGGTGGGCGACGACGGTGAACTGAATCGCCCCTTGCTGTTTTTCATTCAGCGTGATGATGAGCTTGTGCGCGGCGGCATCGACGCGATAGGAGCGCATCGGCGGATCGACCGAATCGATCGTCAGCCCCTCGGGGATTTTGAGGTCGATCTCAAAGATGCCCGTGCGCGTGACGTCGTAGTTGAGCACGGCATTCATTCGCAGCTCGTCTTCGCGGAACAAGAACTGCGCGCTTTGCGCGACGACGACCTGCGGCTCGACCGGCCGCGCTTCGAGCCGCAGGCGAAACGCCGGGCTGTAGTATTTGTAAAACAGCGAATTGGGCGCGACCTTGGCGGCCGGAACGTCGGACGCGTCGATCCGCACCACGCCTTTTTCCGACGTCGCGGCGACGTCGATCCCCTCGCGGTGCGCGACGACCAACTGACCGCTTTCGTGCAGCACGTCGACCGCATGAATACCAAAGACATGCCCCTGGTCGTCGATCCCAGCCACCTCGAATCCGTCCGCCGGCAGCGGCCGCTCGGTATGCACGTCGATAACGACCCGTTGCGAAACGCCCGACAGCAGATCAACCGTGACGAGCTGGCGGTTCGCCTCGCGAGCGGCCTTCCAGGCGCGAACGCCTCCTTGCGGCGAGGTGACGTCGAGAATGCGATCATCCAGGGGGACGGCCAGCTTCACGCGATTAGCCTCCCCTTTCAGGATTTTGTAGGTGAGCGTCGCATCGCTGTGGATCACACCGTCTCCGATCGTCGCGGTGAGCAGGTTCTCGGCGGCCATCAAGAGCTCGGTGTCTGGCCGCGTGCTCGTGCGCGGGTGCCAGCGGGCGACGATGTGCGGCGTGCTGGCGAGGTTGGCCCGAATGCGTGTTTGCCCCGCGGGCGAGTCGGCGGGCTCGAGCACGGGCCGTGGCACGAGCTCGACCGATTGATCGGGGTCGGGAAGCGTCAAGTCGAGCGTCGAGATGCCGGCGGTCGGGCAATCGAAGTCGAAGCTGCGCCCCTCGGGCGAGGTATGGACGGCAGTCGACAGCTCCAGCTCGACCTTGTAGGTCCCCTCATTCGGCAACAACAGCGCGTAGAGTCCGCGGCCCAACCCGCGCACGAGCACGCGGTCCTTTTCGGATGTGATCTTGCCGATCGCCGCGTCGCCAAAAGCGACGGTCGCGCCCGACCAATGTTTTTCCAGCGACTGCACGGTGAGGACCGCGTGGATCCGCACCACGTCCTTGTCCACTTTCGCATCGTAGTGCGCTTCGCTGACGACGGCGGCGATCGGCAGCCGCTTGGTCCCCGTCCGTCCCGATTGCAACCAGCGCAAATATTCGTCGAGCGGGACAATGGCGGCCGCTTTGGGGTCCTGCAGCACGCTCTTGAGCGCGCGGTAAGGGATATAGATCAACTTCTCCCACGACTCGCCGGGCGTCGCCGGAGAATTTTCGCTCGAGTCGGAGCTGCGCGGGCCAACCAGCCCCGTAGCGTCGTTGATGAGCGCCGAGCCTGGCCGCGCGGCGGGCTTGGGCTCGATGCTGGGCTTGGGCTCCTGCGCTGCGAGGACTGCGCGGCCGGGGGCGAGCGACGCCGTCGCCAGGCAAGTCATCGCGAGAACAAACAAGGCATCACGGACGAATCGGAAGCGCGAGGTTTTCCGCACAGCTTGGAAACCCATCGAAAGCCCCTACGGTGCTGGCAGAATGCGGACAGCGTCCGACCCTATCTACGTCGAGGGGGACGTTTTTTGCCAGTCACTCTTGTGGATTTGCCGAAGAATTGCGATCAGGCCTCGGTCGCGGCCCCTTGGCGGAAATGAGCTTCGCCACACGCGAAATGAGCTTTGCTCACCCTTGTGACGCTTGGGGCGGTCGCAAAGTTCCCGCGCGGCGTGCGGAATTAGATCGCGCTGCGCCCAGGTCGCCGCAGCGCCAACGATTTGCAGCGCTTCGCTCAGGCGGCGCGCACGTGGCGCGGACTAGCGGATTCCGTTTCGGCGCTTACGATCTCGTCGACGAGCGCCGCGTAATCGGCCGCGCCCGGACATTGCGGCGCGTACTCGAAGATCGACTGGCCGAAGCTCGGCGCTTCCGCCAGCTTGATGTTGCGGCGGATGCGGTTGCGGAAGATTGCCGCCTTGGCCCAGGGGGCGTCGGGGTCGCTCTTGTCGAGAAAACCCGTGAGGTCGTCGGTAATGTCGGCGGCCAGGCGCGTCCCCGTTTCATAAAGACAAAGGACGACCCCCGTGACGCGCAGTCCGCGGTTGAGTCGCCGCGTGATCAGCGCCGTCGTCTCCAGCAGCTTCGAGAGTCCCTGCAGCGCGAAGAAGTGGGGCT
>DASPSM010000174.1:0-6072 GCA_035623955.1 Planctomycetaceae bacterium | reverse complement strand
GGACTGGCGACCACGCGGTTCGATTTGACCCTTGGCCAGGTGATGTCGGCCACGGCCGCAATCTATGCGGTCGTGGCCGTTGTGTTGATCATCGCCGGCGGGGTCTACGCCCCACGCGACATCCGCCGCGCCCAGGCGTCGTAGTTGTAGCGGTCAGGCCTGCTGTGCCTGCCTCGCGAAGTTCGAGACAGGACAGTGGTTGAACATTGGGCAGTGGAATTTGGGCTGCGGCACACGTTTCCCAAACCGACGGCTTGCCGTCGGATCCGGCGCTCGAAGTCTCATTCCCCGACGGCCGGCGCCGGAGTTCGGTAATAATCGCCGGCCAGCCATCGCGCGAGCAGGTCGGTCTCGCGTGGGCTCAGTTTGTCTTTGAAGGCCGGCATGTGATTGTGCTCGCCGTAGTTTTCCGGACGCGCGGGGTCGGCGATGAACCGCTTCAACCATGCGGCGCTTCCGTAGCCGGCAAGCACCGGGGCCGAGGTATCCTTGGCGCCCCCCTTTTTGCCCGCTGCTGCAATTGCGTGGCAATCGACGCAGTTGGCCGAGAGCTTGCCCTTCGCGAGCGTTCCCGTCTCGAAGATCGCCCGGCCTTGTTCCGCCAGCGCCTTTTGCTCGGCGGTCGGCGCGAGACGGCCCGATTGCGACGCCAGAAACTCGACCAGCGCGTCGAGGCTCTGTTTGTTGGCCGGATCGGTCAAGGCAGCCTTGTTCGTTTCGGACCAGTCGGCCATTTCGCCGTTGTCGAGCAGATCTTCGCCGACCTTTTTGTCGACCGCGTTACGCAAGGGCGCGAAATGATTCTTGAAGTCGATCAAAACCGACCGGATCCACTCGCGCGAGCCGAAGTTCCCCAGATCGGCGGCCGTGGCCGGCGCTTCGACCCGCGATTCGGCGGGCGAGCCGGCCGACTGCGAGTCCTTCACGGCGACCGTGACTTTGCGGCCCGTGCCGTCGGCGCCCTGATAGCGGTGACAGCTCGAGCAGTTCGCGGCAAAGATCTTGGGCCCTTGCGAAAGGGGATCGTCGCGCAACAGCGTGACGGCACCCGCGACGGGAATCATCTCGGGACGCCGCGCCAGCTCGACGGCGCGCTCCCCCGCCCGGTCGGCTTCGTTCACGGCCCTCTGAAAATCGGCGTTGCGCCGGTCTTCGTAAACCGCCAGGCCGGTCAAGCCGGCGATTCCCGCCATCAGCACGAACAAGAAACAGACGTTGAACGCGTGCCCCACCTTCCAGCGGCCGACGAGCGGCATCAGGATGAACACGACGAGAATCGCGGTCGGAACATAAATCGCGCCGAACGCCAATCCATAATGCTCGACTTGTTGGAATTTCAGGAAGCGAAACAGGAACAAAAAATACCACTCGGGCCGAGCTGCAGAGTACGGCTCCGACGGGTCGGCCGGCGCGCTTAAATCGGCCCCTTTGAAAACGACGCACAACAGCACGACCGCCAGCACGCCCAGACAGGCGACCGCGTCGCGCAACACCTGGTCGGGCCAGAAAGTCGTCTGGGGGCGACGGTCAGGGCGGCGGACTGTCAGCCCGTGCCGGCGGAACATGTAGACGTGCAGCACCAGAAACAGCGTGAGCGCGGCGGGCAGAAACCCCGCGTGCATCGCAAAGAAACGGGTCAGCGTGTGGTGCCCGTAGCGCGCCCCTCCCTGGACGAGCTCTTGCAAAAGCGGGCCGACGACCGGGGCCGCTCCCATGATCTCGGTTGAAACTTGCGTCGCGTAATAGCCCTTCTGGTCCCAGGGGAGCAGATACCCCGTGAGGGCCGATCCGAAGACGATCTGCAACAGAATCAAGCCCAGCCAGAAGTTGATCTCTCGCGGCGCGCGATAGGCCCCGTCGACGATCACTTGAATGAGATGCAGGGCCATCAGCACGACCATCGCCTGGGCCGAATAATGATGGATGCCGCGCACCAGCCAGCCGTACGACATCGCGTTCTGGATGAAGTAGACGCTTTCCCACGCGGTCTGCGCGCTCGGGCTGTACGCGGTCCAGAGAAAGAAGCCTGTGATCATCTGCACGGTGAAAGTGAAGACCAGCGTGCTTCCCCACACATAGCGCCAGCGCGCTCCGCCGGGGATCGGCTCGAACAGCACCTCGCGCATCAGGTGCCGATAGCCGGTGCGGCTGTCGAACCAGTCAATCAGGCTCGTCATAAGAGGTCGATCTTGGTTCGAAGTCATCTGTTAAACCACCCTCTCCCGGTCTTCCGGGAGAGGGCCGGGGTGAGGGCGGCCTTTGAGAACCGTGCCCTCACCCTACCCTCTCCCATCGGAATGGGAGAGGGTTTTGAAATCGCTCTAATCAATCAGGCCGAGATGACGATCCGGTCAGGAGTGCCCGCTTTAAAGACTTCGTAGCGGACCCAGACTTCGGTCTTGTCCTTGATCTTCACGTCGAGCGAATCGAGGTTTCGCGGCGGGATTTCGTTTTTCTTGTGCCCGTCGAGGTCGAAGGCACTCATGTGACACGGACACAAGTAGTCGCTTTGTGACGGCCGGTAATCGACCGCGCACCCTAAATGCGGACAGCGGACGTTGAACGCGGTGACGGTGCCGTCGGGAAGCCTGCGGAGAAAAACTCGCCCGACGGGCTGGTTGCCGAACTTGTTCCAGGCGTCGACCGAGTCGTCATAGACGGTGAAGATCTGCGGCTTGCCATCGGTGGGAATTGCGGCCAGCGGCGTCACCGGCAAAAAGCCATCGCCGTCTCGGCGCCCCAGTCCGCCACTTTTCGCGACACGTTTTTTCAAGAGCGGGTCGAACAAAAACGCCAGCCCTGCCGCCGTCGGCACGACGAAGAGCGCTCCGCCCGTCAAAAACGCGAGGGCTTTGACGAGAAAAGTCCGCCGCGGTCCGCCGCTGGAGGGCGCCTCGGCGAGCGAGCGATCTCCCTCCGAGGGATTCGCCGGTTTCTTTCGTGGTGCGTCGGAATTCTGAGCGGGATCAGCGGGCATGGGGCATTGTCCGGGATCGGAATCAGTCGGTGAGGTTCAGTCGATGAGGAAGGACAATTCGGGCGAGATCAGGTGCTGGGGGGTGTGGCGGCGAGCGCGGCGCGCAGCGCGAACAGCACGCGCTCGCGGGCTTCGGGCAGCGACCCGGTCAAAGTCGCCCCGGAGGCCTGCTTGTGGCCTCCGCCTCCGAATTGTTCGGCCAACGCGGCGACGTCGACTCCGGCCCGGCTGCGGAAACTGATTTTGACCGACTTGTTCAACTGTTCGACGGCGATAAAGGCACACTGCGTGCCGGCGATCTTCAGGCACTCGTTGACCAGATCTTCCGTGTCGACCGGTCGTGCTCCGCAGCGGTCGAAGTCGGCGCTCTCGACCCACGTGTAGGCGAGCTTGCCGTCGCAGTCGAGCGTGACGCGGCTGAGCACGCAGCCCGCCAGCCGGATCCGTCCCAGCGAAAACTGCTCGTAAAGCTGGCGGTAGAGTACGTCGGGCCGCGCGCCGAGGTCGATCAGCCGCGCGGCAGCCCGCAGCGTCGATTCCCGGACCGACGAGAAACGAAACCATCCCGTATCGGTGGCAATCGCGCAGAACAAAGGGCCCGCCACCTCGCGCGGAATCGGCAAATCAAGGGCGTCGGCCATCTCGAGAATCAGCGCGCCCGTCGCCTCGGCTTCGATGTCCTTGAATTCGAGCGCGCCGAGGTCGTCGCTGCTGGCGTGGTGGTCGATCACGACGCGGCGCGCCGAGCTTCGGCGCATCATCTGGCCGACTTCCTGAAGCTGGCTCCAGGAACTGGTGTCGACGACGATGTGCACGTCGGTTTCCAGCAGCGCCTCGGGCCTGATGCCCTCGCCGATCTTCAGAATCTGTCGGTTTGGATCGAGGAAATCGAGCGTCGGCGGGATGGCCGACGGATTGACGATGCGGACTTCCTTGCCCAGCGACTGGAGGATGGCGGCCAACCCCAACTCGGAGCCGATGGCGTCCGCGTCGGGCCGCACGTGGCTGGAAAGCACGAACCGCCGGTTCGAAATCAACACGCCGCGCAGCGGTTCCCAGGGAATGACCATCGCCGCATTGTAGAGGGTCACACGCCCAACCGCGACGAATCGGGGACCACCCCTCGAAGCGCTTCAAGGCCGACCGCGAGCAAGAGATCACGCGGGACTTGCTCGGCCGAGCACAGCGGGCGATCGAGGACCACCAAAGAAACATCGCAGAAAATCCTGAGCGACGCCCGCGCGGCGCTCGAAAAAGCCCACAGGCGAGCCGGACAAATCCGCGATCTCGAGTAGACTCGGCCGGCAGAGAAGCCCCTCGGCGCGCCCGAGCTGTCCTCGCCTCAAAGGTCCAATTCCCACGTCTCGCCGATCAGATCCCGGCCGAAGCTGCAGTGCGGTTCTTCGCGGACCAATCGAAAGCCTGCCCTCTCATAGAGCCGTCGAGCGGCGAGCAGGACGCTGTTCGTCCACAGCACGATCTTCTTGTAGCCGGCCTGCCGCGCGAATCGGACTAACTCGTCGACGAGCCGACCGCCCAGGCCGAGCCCACGCGCCTTCGGTTCGACCAGCAGCAATCGCAGTTGGGCAACTGTGTCGGATTGTTTGACGAGAAACACACAGCCGACCAGCTCGCCGTCCATCTCGGCAATCCAGCAGCGTTCCCGTTTGGGGTCGTGGCGGTTGATGAACTCGGCGGCAATGCCGGCGACAAGCGCTTCGAACCGCTCGTCCCAGCCGTACTCTTCCGCGTAGAGCACTCCGTGGCGGTGCACGACCCAACCCATGTCTCCGGGCCGGTGGGGTCGAATGACGTACGCGACTCTGCCGGGAGAGCGGGGCTCCAGGAGTTCCGCAATCAATCGCATGGCCGCGACCAGGCGGTTCTGATCCGCCCGGGACAGGCCGCGTAGCATCGCCGCGATCTCGGCGCGCGACTGGGAGTTCAGGCTGGCGAAGGCCCGCTTACCCTGCTCGGTCAGCGACAGAACGCTTTGCCGGGCATCGGTGTCAGACTGGCGGCGGTCGATCAGGCCGCGGTCCTCAAAACTGCGGAGAATCCGACTGAGATAGCCGGGATCCAGGCTCAGTTCGCTCGCCAGCTCGCAGGCCCTGGTTTCGTTGCGGGTTGCAAGCTCATACAGAACGCGGCTTTCCGTCAACGAAAACGGGCCGCCTAGCAGTCCTTCATTCAGAACTCCAATCTTGCGGGTGTGAAAACGGTTAAATTGGCGGACTGCCTCAATGCGGTCGTCGAGGCCGGTGTCGTCTAAGTGTGTGTCAGGCATGGTAGTTCTCGCTGGGCCAATGATCGTTGACATTATCAAAAATGTGTTTGACTCTGTCAAATATCCGACTTAAAAAATGACCGAGCGAGGTGTGCCATGTCCCCCCAGACTGATCGCTTTTATGTGTTGCTCAGCGCCTCGCAGGCCAGGCGGCGCCTGAAGGGGAGGGGCTTCGGCGTCAAGAAGGTGGCGACGGCTGGGAAGAACCGGGCGGTTATCTTCCACACCGCGACGGACCAGCATCTTGAAGAACTGGTCACGGTGTTCAAGGACGTCATCGAGCCCTGGGATGAGGAGGTCGTGAGGGTCGTTCTCGCGACTCCCGCCATATCGGACGTGGAGCTGATCAGGCGGTTTGAGTGGCTGGATCTGGCGAATCGGAACTTAGGCGAGGTGCGCAAAAAGGCGAGACTGCGCGCCAATAACGTGCCCGTTCCCGATCCCGAACGGCCGTGGTTCTGGTGGTTCGCCTGACCCGGTCTCGGAGCGCGGCGAAGATATCGCGCGCCTTGTTTCTACGCGAAGCGGAAACGCGCGCTCGGGAACAACTCAGCCTGTGGTAAAATGGGAGATTGTGCCCCGTAGGACGACACCTCGTTTCGGGCTGGGCACGTTCGGATGCTGAGCCCGACAGTCGGGCGAATGAGGTGCGCTCTTTCCCCGCTGAGGATGCGCACAGGGGCTGCCTGTAGGTCCCGACTGCCGGGCGGGACCTCGCAGCGACACGAAGTCCCGCTCGGCAAGCGGGACCTACCGGGGACGGGACGGGACACGAGCGGGACGGGACACGAGCGGGACGGGACACGAG
>DASPSM010000015.1:0-6794 GCA_035623955.1 Planctomycetaceae bacterium | reverse complement strand
CGGCTCGATCGTCCGCCGGGCCTGCCGGATTGTCGCGACATGATCGATGTTCACACCCAAGCGCGGCATGATCTGGTCTCCTTCTGAACGTGAGCTTGCCCCGATAGTTTATCCGCTTCGACACGCTCGAGCGCTTTTAGGATCGGTGTTCGGCAACCGCGCGACTGGATTGGGTGGCTGGGGTCGAGTCGCCAGACTCGCCCCCAGAGGGTTCCAGAAACTGGGGGCGGCGAGGACGCCGACCCAGCCACCCATCCGCGCGAATGAATCGGGAGGCTCACAGGGCGGCAGGCACAGCCTGCCCTACGAGAAACGCGCCTGCTATCCTCAAGAAATGGTCTCTTCGCAGACGGTGATGGGCGTGATGGTCGCTCTGCTGTGCGTGTATGGGCTGTGGAAGCGTCGCTGGTTCTTTGAGAACACTCGCAAAGGTCGACGGCTGGCCCGGTGGTTTGGCGAAACGGGTGGGCTGCGCGTGCTGGTCGGGCTCTTGTTTGCCGGCGTGATCTTCGGGGTGCTGCTGGCAACCGACGTGATTCGACCGATGCACTGGAAGCCGTAACGCCCAAGGTCCGTTCAATCATGAAGCTCGGACTCATCAATTCGGCCTGGGCCCAGACGGGGCGCGAGACGAGCTGGGGCATCCGCAAGACGAAGGAAATCGGCTTCGACACGATCGACATCTTCACCGACCCGCTGGAAATCGACGTTCGCGAGCGACGGCTGATCCGCGACGAGTGCCGGCGGCAACAGCTGCCGATCATCTCGGTCTGCTGCGTAGCGGTCGGACTCGTCGATTTCAATCCGAGCGTCCAGCGGTTCCACGTCGACCGCGCGAAGGCCTATCTCGATCTGGTCTACGAGCTCGAAGCGAAAAATCTGCTGCTCGTGCTGGGCGAGTACATCTGGAATCGTGAAGTCATCCCGCCCGCCGAGCAGTGACAGACGGCGATCGACAATTGTCGCCGGCTCGCGGATCACGCAGCCGCGCTGGGAGTCGAGATCGCGCTCGAGCTGGAACCCTTCCCGCTGTCGCTGCTCAATAGCGTCGAACGAATGGCGGCTTTCCTCGGCGAGGCAAATCACCCCGCGCTCAAGGCGAACATCGATGTCTCGCATCTGCACTTGGCGCACGTCCAACCCCAAGAGATCCGCAAGCTGCGCGGCAAGGCCATCCACGTGCATCTTTCGGATTGCGACGGCAAGGTGCACGGCGACTTGCCCCCGGGGCGAGGCGTCGTCGATTTTCCGCCCTACTTGAGGGAGATCAAAGCCCTCGATATCGAGGGGGCGATCTCGATCGAGCTGGAATACTCGCCCGACCCTGACAAGATCGAGGACTGGGTCCGCGAAGCCTACCGAGAGACTGATCGGCTGCTGCGAGAGGCCGGACTGAGAGGCTGATCGCGTTGGGTGACCGGGCCGCCGCGCGGCTCAAACGCGCTGAGAGTCGCCGACGAACGCCTCCAACTCGTCCGCCACTCGAGCCACGGTTTCGATGAGCTCCGCGACGGACAACGAGGTCAGTTCCTGGGTCCGCTCGGTTGCTTCCAAACCCTCGGCCAGCTCTTCGGCTTGCCGAGCACCGAGAGTTCGGAACGCGTTCTTCAGCGTGTGAATCACGCGACGGACGGTCACCTCGTCGCGTTGCCCAAGAGCGTCCTGAAGCTGGGCGACGAGCACCGGCCATTCCTCGAGCGCGGCGGCTACGACCGACAGCAACAGCTCACGATCGTCGCCGACGCTGCGGAGGCCCACGGCCCAGTCGACGCGGTTTGCGGTTTCGCTGTTCTGACCCGGGCGCGACGCGGCCTTCCCGGCCGGGGCCTTCAAATTGGCGACCGACGCGTCCAAGTCGGTTAAATCCGTATCGCGATCCAGCGAGTCGCATCCGCAACTTGTAGACTCCCCGGAGGTAAACTCCGCGATCGTCCGCGAAAGTTCGGGAGCGCGCACGGGTTTTGAAATGTAGCCGTCCATCCCCGCTTCGAGGCAGCGTTCGCGGTCGCCTTTCATGGCGTGAGCGGTCATGGCGATGATCGGCGTGCGTCGGCGGCCCTCGGCTTGTTCGAACTGGCGGATGCGTCGCGTCGCGTCGAAACCGTCGAGTTCGGGCATTTGCACGTCCATCAGAATCAAGTCGAAATTGCGCTCCGAGAGGGCGCGATCGACCGCCTGCTGGCCGTCGGCCGCAACGACCGTCGTGTATCCCCATCTGGAAAGCAGCCCGATCGCCAGTTTCTGGTTGGGAACGCTGTCCTCGGCCAGCAGGATTCGCAAGGGGCCCGCCGGGGCGGACGCGGCCTGCTTGTCGGCATCGAGAATGGGAGCGGCAATCCCCAAGCTCTCCATGATGGCGTCATAAAGTTCCGACTGTTTCACCGGCTTGACGAGTTGAGCCGCGATCCCCAGCTTCTTGCCCAGAGCTGCGTCGCCCGTGCGGGTGGCCGACGTCAGCATGATGAAGACGGTCGACTGCAGGCTCTCATCACGGCGGCAACGGTCGACAAACTCGAAACCGTCAACCTCCGGCATGTTGACGTCGGAGAGAACGATCGGGAACGGTGTGCCGAGCCGAACGGCCTCGTTGAGTTGCGCGATCGCCTCCTCGGCGCCGGCAGCGGCGACCGGGAACATCCCCCAGCTCCGCAGGATTTCGTCGAGGATCCGGCGATTCGTCGCATTATCGTCGACGATCAGCACTCGGGTTCCCAGGATTTGCGCGGGCTGAACGCGCGCCGCCGTTGGGGCCGACGCCTCGGGGAGATCGAAGGCGGCCATGAAGTGGAAAGTGCTGCCGTAGCCGGGCCGACTTTCGACCCAGATTTTTCCGTCCATCAGTTCGATGAGGCGCGACGAGATTGCCAGCCCGAGCCCTGTGCCGCCGTAGCGGCGGGTCATCGACGTGTCCGCCTGTTCGAAGGCCTTGAAGATCGAGTCGAGCTTCTCCTGCGGAATTCCGATGCCCGTGTCGACCACGCTGAATTGCAGCTTCGCGCGGCCGTTGCCGTCGCCAGCAGAATGGACGTCCATCACAACCTCGCCCCGCGGCGTGAACTTGACCGCGTTGCCGACGAGGTTGGTCAGCACCTGCCTCAAGCGCACGCGGTCGCCGACGACCGTTTCGGGCGTATCGGGGGCGATGCGACAGGCCAGCTCGATCCCCTGCCCGTGGGCTCGCACGGCGAGCGAGCGGACGGTGTCTTCGACCATCTCGCGGAGGTTGAATGGGGCCGACTCCAGCTCCAGTTTTCCGGCCTCGATCTTGGAGAAATCGAGGATGTCGTTGATGATCGCCAGGAGCGATTCTGCCGAATCGCGGGCCGTCTCGAGGTGCTGCCTTTGGTCCCGCGTCAACTCCGTGTCGAGCACCAGGTCGGTCATGCCGAGCACGGCGTTCATCGGCGTGCGGATCTCGTGGCTCATGTTGGCGAGGAACGTGCTCTTTGCGCGGCTGGCCGCTTCGGCCTCTTCCATGGCCCTGCGGAGCGCCTGCTCCATCTCCTTGCGCTGGGTGATGTCGATGGCGATGCCGAGAATCGCCGGCTTGCCGTCGTACTCGATCGGCGTGGCTGAAAAATCGACCCACAGATTGCGGCCGTCCTTCGCGACGATTTTGATCTCGTAGCGCGATTCAACCTTTTCCCCCTTCTGCCGCGCCACACTGCGCTCGAACACCTTTTGGCGAAAATCGGGGTGGACATAATCGATAAAGCTGAGGCTCATCAGCTCTTCGCGGGAATAGCCCATGATGGCCAGCGACGTCGGATTGACGTAGGCGTGACCGGTACCCTGGAAGATGGCAACCATGGCCGGCATGGTGTCGGCCATCGTGCGGAAGCGGTGCTCGCTGACGCGCAGCGTCTCCTCGGCCTTCTTGCGCTCAGCGATCTCTTTGGCGAGTTCTTCCGGCTTGCGCAGGGCCAGGATCCGCGGGATCACCGGAATCAGCGAGACGACTGCCGCCCAGCATAGAACGGCGGTTAAGAGCTGCAACAGTCCGAGGAACCGGTAGACGGGCCACCAGAACATCAGGGCGTTCATCAGGTGCAGCGTGCCGCCTGCGAACAGGAACCCCTCGAAGATCCAAAAGGCGCGGGAGACGCGGGCATTCTCGCGGCGGAGAATGTAGTAGTTAAGCGCGATCAAAGTCGCGGTGAAGGCGGCCCAGATCGCCAGCGAGGCCCCGACGTGCAGCCCGATCAGCGGGCCGGTCCACGCGGCAGAGTTCCCGTGGTAGAAACCGGCAGTGCGGAACAGCTGAGAGAAGAAATCCACCACGTCGCGTCACCTTAAAGGCAACAGCCCTACAGCATAACCCGAACGTCGGCCGTGCGAAGTGATAATCGGTACGAAACGTCCGTTGCTGAGACTTGTCGGGGGGACGGAATCGACGCTGCGAATTTAAGGCCCCAATCCATTCTCTCCAGGTGGAGCGAAACCGGCAATCTCGGGGCCGATTTTTGAGCTCGCCCCCCAACTTCTGGATGGCGCGCTCCCTGGGCGAGCCGGCCAAAGACGCCTGGCGGCCGCTGACCAATGCGGCGTCAAACGCTATGATCGACGGTGAAAACGAGGGAACAAAGCCAATGACCCATTACCGCGTCGAGCGCGACTCCATGGGAGACGTCAACGTGCCAGCCCGCGCCTATTACGGCGCGCAGACCCAGCGCGCGGTCGAAAACTTTCCAATCTCCGGCGCGGGCTTGCCGCCCGAATTGATTCACGCTCTCGGGCTTGTCAAATGGGCAGCCGCCGTCGCCAATCGAGACCTCGGGAAGCTCGCGAATACCGGCAAAAATCGGCTTAACGACAAGCAAATCGAGGCCCTGCTGGCCGCGGCGCGCGACGTCGCCGACGGCAAATTCGACGACCAGTTCCCCATCGACGTCTACCAGACGGGTTCTGGAACTTCGAGCAACATGAACGCCAACGAGGTAATCGGCAGTCGGGCCGCCGAGATCCTGGGGGGCGATCCGTTCGGACCCGAAAAACCAATCCATCCGAACGATCACGTCAATATGGGGCAAAGCACCAATGACATGTTTCCCACCGCGATCCATGTCGCGGTGGGCGTGGCCATCCGCAACCAGCTTGTTCCCGGCCTGAAACGACTGGCCGACGCCCTGGCCGACAAGGCCAGGCAGTGGGACAAGATCATCAAAATCGGCCGCACGCATCTGGCCGACGCCACGCCGCTACGGCTCGGTCAGGAGGTCGGCGGACTCGCCCGGCAGATCACCCTCTCGATCGAGCGAGCGGAGCGGGCGCTGGCGGCTGTTTTGGAGCTGGCCGTCGGAGGGACCGCGGTCGGCACGGGCATCAACACACATCCGGAATTCGGCCGGCGAGTGGCGGCCGCTTTGGCCGAGAAGACGGGCATTCCCTTCGTCGAGGCCGTGAACCACTTCGAATCCATGGCCCAACGCGACGGCCTCGTCGAATGCCATGGCGAGTTGAAGACGGTCGCGGTCACCTTGTTCAATGTGGCCAACAATATTCGTTGGTTAGGATCGGGCCCTCGTTGCGGTTTCTATGAAATCAAGCTGCCGGACCGGCAGCCGGGCAGCTCGATCATGCCGGGCAAGGTCAACCCAGTGATGTGCGAAAGCATGATGCAGGTCGCCGCCCGCGTGATCGGCAACGATCAGACGATCACGATTAGCGGGACGGCGGGGGGGCAGTTCCAACTGAACATCATGATGCCCGTGATGGGGGCCGTGACGCTTGAAAGCATCCGGTTGCTCGCCAATTCGAGTCAGGCGTTCGTCGACTTTTGCGTCCTCGAGATGGAGGCCAACCCCGAAGCGTGTGAAGCCTCGGTCGAGAAGAGCCTCTCGATGGTGACCAGTTTGAACCCGCACATCGGCTACGAGAAAGCCGCCCAGCTTGCCAAGGAAGCGTTCAAGACGGGCAGGACGATCCGCGAGTTGTGCCTCGAGAAGAAAATCCTGCCGGAGAGCACGCTGAATCAGGCGCTCGATCCGTGGAGCATGACGGAACCGCACGCGTAGGGCCGAATTGATGGATAAGTCTGAACGTGAACTCACACTCGATCGCCGCCGCTTCTTGCAAAGCGCGCTGGCTGCCGGCACGGCCGTCCCGGCGGCTGGTCTCATGTCTCGATCGGCCCGGGCCGCAACTCGGGCCAAGAGCCCCAACGAGCGGCTCGATCTGGCCGTAATTGGCCTGGGGCCGCGGGGCTTGGATAACCTTCGCGAAGTCTCGTCTCAAAACATCGTGGCGCTGTGCGACGTGGATGCCGCTCGGCTCGGCGCCACCGCGGCGCGACATCCCGACGCCAGGCGATTCGACGATTTCCGCCGCGTGCTGGATCTTAAAGGGCTCGACGGCGTGGTCGTCGCGACGCCCGATCACAATCACGCGGTTGTCGTGGTCAGCGCGCTCAAGCGCGGGCTCCCCGTCTATAGCGAAAAACCACTCACAAAGACCGTTCACGAGTTGCGGATCCTGCTGGCCGCGGCACGGGCCGCCAAGGTGCCGACGCAAACGGGCAACCAGATTCATGCCGGGTCGAACTATCGTCGGGCGGTCGACATCGTACGCGCCGGCGTCCTGGGACCGGTCAGCCGCGTCTCCATCTGGCAAAAGACCAGCGTCAAGGCGATGAAAACGACGAAGAATGCGCCGGTTCCGCCGGGACTCAACTACGACTTGTGGCTGGGACCGGTGGCGTATCGCCCTTTCGATCCGGCGTTCTATCATTTCGACTGGCGCTACTGGTGGGATTTTGGCGGCGGGCATCTGGCCGACTTCTGCTGCCATTACATGGA
>DASPSM010000577.1:0-5255 GCA_035623955.1 Planctomycetaceae bacterium | reverse complement strand
CCGCTTGCGGCCTGTAAATCGTTTGTCGAGCTCTCGATAAAAATCGTCGATCGATCCCTTCTTGTCCTGTATGCCGTCCATTTCTGAAATCAAGAGTTCGGCAGTAAGCTGCACCTCCAGCATGCGAGTGATTTGACGATCGGACAGGATTCGGTTGGCTTCCCAAAACGGAAGGTGCTCCATCGCCAACTCTTCGGCCGTCTGGCTGAAGTATCCAAACCAGTTTCCGTGCCGTAATTCTTGCTTGGTTAGCGGGCTCGACCAGGTGTTGAGGCGACGGAAAATCTCGAAGACTTCGGTGTCGGTGATGGCGTCAAACGCTGCGCAATTGAACCTGTAACGCATAAGGATCCCTTGCTGATGCGCAGTCAGCTTGTCGTATCGCTTCCCTTTGTATTTTGCCTCCAAAGTCGGCGACAGCGCGTATTTGCTGTCGTAAAAATCGAGGACTGCGCTCAAGCGCTGTTGTCCGTCAATCACCTCGTGAATCACCTTCTTCTTCTTCGTATCGTAGATGTTGCGCAAATACAGTGGCGGTGAAGGCATCTCACGCAGCATTGTGTCAATGAAGTAAGACCGCTGCTGCGGAGTCCAGACCCCGCGGCGCTGGAACTTTGGCGTGATTACAAGTGCTCCGGCGTCTCTCCACTGAAGGAACGCGTCAATCGACTTGCTGTCTGGGTGCGGTACATCCATCAGTTATGAGCCTTCTCGGATACTTGATGTCACAGCGCGAATGACTAACGAGTTGACATGACGTCCTCTATCGCGTTGTGTCGAGCACACAGACGTCGGTGTCGCGATAGTCCAATAACTTTATAACGTGCTGCCAGAGGACGTGCGCTCACCGAGTCGGGCGCGCCCCATTTTTTCCGTTTTCGGCTGCTCGAGGGGCCAGGCCGCGTAAATCGGACTGGTTTGGTTATTTAGGACTCTGGAAGCGAGACGTCGCCTCGCTTCGAAGTTGGCCAAAAAGAGGTTCCAATCGGGGCGCGCAAACGCGGCCGAGCAATCAGCCGCGCTTGAGTCTTTTGGCCGCGTCGAGCGCGAAATAGGTCAGGACGCCGTCGGCTCCCGCGCGTTTGAAGGCCAGCAGGCTTTCGAGCATCACGCGTTCGCGGTCCAGCCAGCCCTTTTCGGCCGCCGCGCAGAGCATCGCGTATTCGCCGCTGACCTGATAGGCGAACGTCGGGAGGCCGAACGCTTCTTTGACGCGGCGAACGATGTCGAGGTACGGCATGCCGGGCTTGACCATCACCATGTCGGCCCCTTCGGCGATGTCGAGGGCCACTTCGCGAAGCGCCTCGTCGCCGTTGGCGGGATCCATCTGGTAGGTCTTCTTGTCGCCGCTGGCGAGATTCGTCGCTGAGCCGACGGCGTCCCGAAACGGTCCGTAAAAGGCCGACGCGTATTTCGCCGCATAGGCGAGGATTTGCACGCGGTCGAAGCCGGCTACGTCGAGAGCCCTGCGAATGGCGCCCACGCGGCCATCCATCATGTCCGACGGCGCGATGATGTCGCAGCCGGCTCGGGCGTGGTTCAGAGCCTGCTTGCACAAAACGGCGACCGTCTCGTCGTTCACGATCTGCCCCTCACGCAACAGGCCGTCGTGGCCGTGGCTCGTGTACGGATCGAGGGCCACGTCGCACATCACGCCGATTTCCGGACAGGCTTCTTTGATCGCGCGAACGCCGCGACAGACTAAGTTGTCGGGGTTCAGGGCTTCGTCGCCGTCGGGCGTCTTTTTCCCTGGATCCGTCGCGGGGAAGAGCGCGATCGCGGGGATCCCCAGCTCGCACGCCTCATTTGCCGCTTGGGCCAACAGATCGATCGACAGCCGGTCGACGCCCGGCATCGAGGGAATGGCGGCGCGCTTGTTCTTTCCGTCGTGAATGAAGACCGGCCAGATCAGGTCATCGACGCTGAGGCGATGCTCGGCCACCAGACGCCGCGACCAGGCGGTCCGCCGATTGCGGCGCATTCGCGTCGTTGGAAACTGTCCCGGATTCTGCGGCACGCGCGGGCCGTTCATTTTCCCACACGTTGAACTCAGGAGCGGACGATTTCTTCCATCGCGTCCGGGGCCTGAAATTGGAAATTCCGGCTCTGGCTAAAGAACTCGATCGGGTTGTCGTACACAATCCGGCGGATCAGGCTCTCGGGATGGCCGCGGCGACGCATTTCCAGAATGAAATCGGGAACGGCCGTCGGCTTCGACGGACCCCAGTCCCCAGCCGAGTTCACCAACAGCCGATCGGGTCCATACATCTCAATAATGTCGGCGGCCCGCGCGGGCGTGCACTTCGACACCGGGTAGAGCGTCATCCCCGCCCAAAAGCCCTCTTCAAGCACGTGCCGCACGGTGTGTTCTTCGACGTGATCGACCAAAACGCGGTTGCGATCGAGCCGGCTATCTTCGCAGAGCATATCGAGGATCATCATCGTCCCCTGGAATTTGTCTTCCAGGTGGGGCGTATGGATCAGAATCGATTGATCGTGTTGCACCGCGAGCTCGACGTGCTCGAGGAACACGATCGCTTCGTTGGGCGTGTTCTTGTTGAGGCCGATCTCCCCGATGCCCAGCACGGTGGGCTGATCGAGGAACTCCGGGATCATCGCGATCACGTCGCGCGACAAGTGGACGTTTTCCGCCTCTTTCGCGTTGATGCACAGCCAGGTGAAGTGCTTGATGCCGTACTGCGCCGCGCGGCGCTTCTCGAAATCGGTGAGCTGGCGGAAATAGTCTCGGAAGCTGTCGACACTCCCCCGGTCAAAGCCGGCCCAGAAGGCCGGCTCGCTCAGCGCAACGCAACCCATCTTCGCCAGCGTTTCGTAGTCGTCGGTGGTCCGGGAGACCATGTGGATGTGCGGATCGAAGTAGTACATCCTGCTGTCACTCCTCGGCGGGGGCCGGTTCGCCGGCCGGCGGCACGAGTCCAAACTCCTTCTGCCAGTCGTCGTCGTACGGACGCGAGAAGATCAATTGAATCTGCTCGGCCCGGTCGCCGGTTTCGTCCAACAGGACTTTCAGTCCCTGGCGGATCATTTCGGTGCGTCGCTCGTTGGAAGCAACACCGCCGCCGCGATCAAGCCGGTCGAAAGAGGCCGCCAATTCCAGGAGCTTGGCGCGGATCTCCAGAAACTCGCGGTCCAAAACGGCCGGGGCGGCCATGGGGGTCGCCAGCATCGAACGTCCCTCTCTGCGGCTTGTTGGGGCGAGGCGCTTAGCAGCCACGATCCCTCCTCTGACATCGGCGCCCGAGTTTTGACGAAAGCAGCGTCCAGCCTTCCAGTTTCGGTCCGAAATCACCGCAAATCAAGCGGACGACGGCGGGTTTGCACGACGCCCCCCCTAAGACACCGACGGCGACTTGGATTGTGCGGGAAACGGGGGCGAACCGAGCCTTGCACCGGCCCTCGCCGTACGAAAGCAAGCCGCGCCGGTTAAAGGATTTACAGGAATTATTCCAGCTTGGCAATCACCTTGACCGGTTTTGGGACATCAGTATACTCCGGCCCACTTTGGGGGCCGGCCGGGGGATGGAATCGCTGACGAGGACGGGCTGCTGCGCCCCCCACGTCTAACCGGGTCGAGTAAAACGGTCGCGACTTATGCTCTCGAATTTCGACTCGATGACCGTCGGTTTCGTCCTTCTGGCGGTTTCCGCGAGTTATTTTCTGACCGCCGTCGCCAAGGTCGTTGCCCGGCGCACGAGGATGCTCGACCACCCGGACGGCCGCCGAAAATCGCAGAGCGTTCCCGTCCCGCTGCTCGGCGGAGTGGCAGTCTACATCTCCCTGGTGACGACCGTGGTTGTCGGCCATTGGGTTTACCGCTGGAAATGGCTGGTCATCGACGCGGAACAGGGGCTGTTCGTCCCCATGCTCTTGATTTCGGCCGGCCTGTTCTGCGCAGTCGGGCTATGGGATGACCGCGTGAGCCTGCGACCGCGGACGAAGCTGCTGTTACAGATCGTTGCCTGTCTGCCCTTCGTGATTTGGGGTCGTTCGGTCGAATCGCTTCATCTTTTCGACTGGCGCATCGGCATGGGTCTTCTGGGTTCGATTTTCACGGTCTTTTGGCTGGTGAGCTGCTCCAATGTGATCAACCTGGTCGACGGCCTCGACGGCCTGGCCGGGACAATCGGTTTGATCGTCTGCGCGGCGGTGGCCGGGCTGTGCGACATGCAGGGACTGTGGGGGCCCTTGGCACTGTCGCTGGTGTTTGCGGGAGCTTTGTTTGGCTTCCTGTTGCATAACTGGCCGCCGGCGAGCATCTACCTCGGCGACTCCGGCAGCCTGACGATCGGCTTTGTGATCGGCGCGCTGGCGATTGAGTCGTCGATGAAGAAGGCGACCGGCTTCGCGCTGGCGATTCCGCTCGTCCTCGTCAGCGTTCCGGTCTTCGACACCTTCATGGCAATCGTGCGGCGCAAGCTCAACGGTCGGGGAATCGGGGAAGCCGATCGGGGCCATATCCACCATTATCTACAGGACAGAGGCCTGTCTCGCGCGCAATCGCTGTTGGTGATTTCGGCGCTTTGCGTGGCGATGGCCGCTGTGACGCTCGTCTCGGCGTACTTTCAGAACGACTTGCTCGCGCTTGGGTTATGCCTGATCTTGTTGGTGCTTGTCATTGTGGGCCGCGTCTTCGGCTACGACGAGACGATCCTTTTCTTTCGCTATATCCAGGCGATGAGCACGCTGCTTGCGGGAACTTCGGGCGTGCTCAAAACGCAGCTGGTCGTGGATCGCATCGCCCGGTCGAACGGAGTCCAGCCGATCAGTTACTGGAACGAAATCACCGAATACGTCCGGGCGATGGGGGGGACGCATCTCGACTTCGTCTGCTGGGACGAGCGAAACGACGGCGTCGTTTGCCATCTCCGCTGGGCCGCCGACGCCGGACCCGCCGTGTCTGGGGCCGTCGAAGACCAGCAGGTGAGCGACCAGGGACCGGCGTGGCACTTCAATTACTCGGTGCCGGGGACGTCCGGAGTCCGTGCCACCCTTACGTCCCGCGGCACACTGCGACACCGCCTCAAGGGGCAGCGGCTGATCGACCTGTTTCGGCTGTTCGACACTTTCTGTCAGTCCTGGACGCGGATCGCCCTGCCGGTGCCTTCTCCAGAGGTCGTTGAAGCGCCCGGCGCCGAGGTTCCCGCAACGATTCTGCCCATGCCGGCCGCCGCTTCGCAGCCGGCCGAACCGCGACGCCCACCCGTCCCCGACAAGGACGCGGCCCGACGCGCGGC
>DASPSM010000558.1:0-7539 GCA_035623955.1 Planctomycetaceae bacterium | reverse complement strand
TCGTCGCCACGGCCGGCAGCCTTGTCGCCTACGACCGCGTGAAAGGCAAGCTGCGCTGGCTGGGCCCGAAGGGAGGCGGAGGTTACAGCTCGCCTCACCTGGCGACGATCGGCGGCGACAAACAAGTCGTGCTGCTCAGCGCCGCCGGAGCGATCGGCGTTGCGCCGGCAACAGGCGCCCAGCTCTGGAAATATGAGTGGGACGGGGACGGCATCGTGCAGCCGGCGCTCACCGCCGATGGAGACCTGTTGATCGGCAGCGGCTCGGGGATGGCCGGCGGCGTGGGCTTACGCCGCATCGCCGTCGTTCACGGGCCGGCCGGTTGGACGACCGAAGAGCGCTGGACCTCGGTTGGGCTGAAGCCATACTTCAACGACTTCGTGGTTCACGCAGGTCACGCCTACGGGTTCGACGACGGATTGCTTGCCTGCGTCGACCTGGCTGACGGCAAACGCAAATGGAAGGGGGGCCGCTACGGTCACGGCCAGTTGATCCTGCTCCCCGAGCAGGACTTGTTGTTGGTGCTCTCGGAAAAAGGAGAGCTAGCGCTCGTCGCGGCGAAGGCCGACGAATTCAATGAACTCGCCCGCGTCCCCGCGATCGCGGGCAAAACCTGGAACCATCCGGTGCTGGCCGGCGACGTGATTCTCGCCCGCAATGGCGAAGAGATGGCCGCGTTCCGGTTGGCCGCGAGCCGCTGAGAGCTAAGCGACGCCGCGCGATTGCGAGACTGTCGCCGCGGCCCCCCCTCACCCCCAGCCCCTCTCCCGCAAGGGGAGAGGGGAGAGTGTTCGCCCTGGCCGTGCTTACACGACGAATCGTCGACTGCAAATCTTCACCCCTCTCCCCGCATTGCGTCTGCGCCGGCGGTTACCGCCGAAGCGGCGGACGCCGGCAACGCGGGAGAGGGGCTGGGAGTGAGGGGCAGCCGCTCTCACTCCAGATCGAGATTCTGGAAGTTGCGGTCGCGGTCGAGCACGGTCCCCCAGACTTTGTTCGAGGCCTGATGGCGCGAAGGGCCGAAGCTGATGATCGGGCCGATTCCCAAGTCGAGGTCGCGGATCGATTCGAGCGTGTCGATGAGCTTTTCGGTCGTCAGATCGGGGCCGGTGCGCTTGAGCCCCTCGACCAGACAGCTGGCGGCGATAAACCCCTCGAGCGAGACGAAGCCGGGCTCCGCCTCTGGATGATATTTGTGCAACAGCTCGCGATAGCGAATAACGCCTGTGGCGCCCGATCGGAAGTGCGGAACGACTTGTGAAACGATCAAACCTTCGCCATACCCCGGGCCGTTCGCTTGAAAGAGCATCGTCAGACTGATGCCTCCCACAAGGGAGACGGCGGCCATCGCGACATTCATGTTGCGGTCTCTCAGTCCCTTCGTGAACAGCACGGCCGCTCCGTACGTGGGCGCCATAATGATGGCGTCGACGCGGCTGCGATTTTTCACCATCTTGTCGACCGCTTCGGCCACTTGCAGGGTATTGCGCTCGTAGCCGGCGCGGAGAATGTCTTCGGGGCGCACGCCGTACTCACGCAACGTTCGGGCCGCGCCTTCGAACACCTGTTCTCCGTACGCGTCGTTCTGGGCAAAGACCGCGATGCGATTGGCCGGGATCCGGCGGACCTTCACGAAGTAATTCACGAGGGCCATCGTCTCCTCCATGTAGCTGGCCCGGTAATTGAACACATAGCGGTCGGGCGGGTCGCGGCGCAAAAAAGCGGCACCGGTGCAAGGGGCAAAGAACAGCAGGTGATGCGAGATTGCGTAAGGGGCGGCCGCCTCCGCGGGCGACGTCCCCACGTTGCCGACGATCGCAAAGACCTTTCGCTTCTCGAACAGGTCGCGCATGTTCGCCAGCGTCCGATCGGGTTCGTAACCGTCGTCGAGGACAGTCAGCTTGAGTTTGCGGCCGTTGATGCCCCCCTCGTCGTTGACCGAATCAAACAACGTGCGGATGCCGATCACCATCGATTGGCCCACGTCCCGATTCGTTCCCGAATACGACGTCGACGACCCAAAGGAGATCGTCGAATCAGTGACCCCCTGGGCCAGCGGAATCGCCGCGGACGGCGCCGCGTCGCCCGGCGACGCCGCCGCGGCGGGACTCTTGATTCGATGGACCAGCCAGGCACCGCCGGCGCCCAGGAGCAGGATCGCGGCGGCTACAGACACGGCCACCAAGGCCATCCGTCGGCTCCCTCCGCGTTGAGGCAACTGCGACGCGGAGGGCAATAAGGACGCACTGCCGATGGCCGAACCGTGTGTGCTCAAGGGTTTCCCCGCGAGAGCCATGTGGGCGGCGGACAGATCGGCGTGCATGTCGATCGCGCTTTGATAACGCTCGTCCGGCTTCTTGGCCGTCGCGCGACTCACGACATGCGCACACGCTTCGGGAACGTCGGCATTGACGTTGCGGGGATCGAGCGGTTCGCCGTGAACGTGCGCGAACATCACCTGCACAGTGCTCTCGATCTCGTGATAGGGAGTCACCCCCGTGAGCAAACTGTAGTACGTGGCTCCCAGCGAATAGATGTCGCTGCGACCGTCGAGCGTCTTCGATTGGCATTGCTCGGGGCTCATGTAGTAGGGCGTGCCAACGACCTGCCCTGTGAGCGTCAGATGCTGGGCGGCTCCGATCGTCCGCTTGGCCAGGCCGAAATCCGCCAGCTTGACGGCCCCTTCGGCGTTTCGCAGCAGGTTGCTCGGCTTGATGTCCCGATGGATCATTCCGGCCGCGTGGGCGGCGGCCAGGCCCTGACAGGCATCGGCGATGATTCGGGTCGCTTCGGCTGGGTCAAAGGCGCCGGTCCGCTGCATCGTCTGAGCGAGGTTTCCCGCATTCATCAGCTCCATGACGATGTAGTCAGTGCCATCCTGTTGGCCAATCTCGTGAAGAGCGACGACGTGGGGATTGGTGAGCCGGCCGGCCGCCTTCGCCTCCGCGAGGAAGCGGTCTCGAGTCGAACGATCGGCAGCCAGCTCGGCCGGGAGGATTTTGATCGCCACATCGCGTTCGATCAGCGTGTCGAACGCGCGGTAGACCACTCCCATCGCCCCCATACCGAGCAGTTCGACAACCTGGTATCGGGCGATGCGGCGCCCGATCCAGGACTGGGGCGACTGATGCGCGGCCCTGCGGCTCGCGCCTTGTGCGTTGCCCGTCGAATCGGTGAGCTGGGTCTGCGCGGCTGCCGGGGCAACTCCGCTCTGGAAGATCGGAGGTTGCGGATCGCTCCGCTGGGTCGATTCGTCGCCGGGCACTCGATTTCCTTTGGCGCCTCGCGGGCGTTTTCAATATTTCCAGCTATTTTTGTAGCTGCTTTGCGGGTGACGCACCACTTTGGAGGCCGCGCGAGTCTCTTGCGCGCGGCTTTGCAGACAGGACCCCGAACGCGTCCGTTCGATCTTGTCGGGCGGAGCTCAATCCAGGTCGAGATTCTGGAAGTTGCGGTCGCGGTCGAGCACGGTGCCCCACACCTTGTCCGAGGCTTGGTGCCGCGACGGGCCGAAACTGATGATCGGTCCGATTCCGAGGTCAAGCTCTCGAATCGATTCGAGTGCGTCGATGAGCTTCTCGGTGGTCAGATCGGATCCGGCACGTTTGAGCCCCTCGATCAAGCACTCGGCTCCGATGAACCCCTCGAGCGAGACAAAACCGGGCTCCGCCTCGGAATGGTGCTTGTGGAGCATGTCTCGGTAACGAATCACTCCCGTCGCCGCCGATTGAAAGTGCGGCACCACCTGCGAAACGACCAGCCCCTCGCCATACTGCGGGCCCAATTCTCGCAAGCGTTCCGCCAGACTGGTGCCTGACCCAGAGACCGCAGCCATCGCGACATTCATCTGGCGGTCTTTGACCTCCTTGAGAAACTGGGCCGTGGCGGCGTAGGTGCCCACCATCACGACCGCGTCGAGCTTCGCGCGCCGCTGGACGATCTTGTCGACGGCGTCGGTGACTTGAAGCGTGTTGCGTTCGTAACCGACGCGAAAAATATCTTCGGAGTGAACTCCGTAAGCGCGTAACGCCCGCGCCGCTCCCTGAAAGCCCTCGTCGCCGAACGCGTCGTTTTGAGCGAAAACGGCGATGCGATTGGCCGGGATGCGGCGAACTTTCACGAAGTACTGCACCAGCGCCCCCGTCTCCTCTCCGGTGCTGGCGCGATAGTTGAAGACGTAGCGGTCGGGCGGCGTATGGCGGAGAAATGCGGCGCCGGTAAAGGGAGCGAAGAAGAGCCGGCGATGGGCCACGGCGTACGCGGCGGTGAGCTTTGCGGGGGCCGTGCCGACGCAGCCTGTCACCGCCAGAATCTTTTGCTTTTCGAAAAGGTCGCGCAGGTTGGCCAGGGCTCGTTCGGGCTCGTAACCGTCGTCAAGGGCGGTTAGCTTCAGCTTGCGGCCTTCGATTCCCCCTTCGTCGTTCACCATCTCGAACGCCGTGCGGATGCCCAACAGCATGCTCCGGCCAACCTCTCGATTCGGGCCCGAGTTAGACACGGTTGTGCCGATCTCGATCATCGAATCGGTGACGCCCGGGGCCGAGGCGGAGGTTTCCGCGCCCTCGCCGTCGCCTTGCGGCGCGGCGGGCGCCGGGTGCTTGGGCTTGATTCCAAGCCACGCGCCCCAGGCTCCCAGCAGAAGCACGGCGGCGGCAAAAATCGCTGCCGCCGGCATCCAGGTTCTTTTGCCTCGAGAGGATTGCGACACGCCGGACGTTGCCGGCACCGCGTGGAGCGCCGTGTGATACGCGCTCAGCGGTCGACCCCCCAAGGCAAGATTGGCAGCCGCAAGATGCGCGTGGAAATCGACAGCCGTCTGATAGCGGTCGTCCGGATTCTTGGCGGTTGCTCGGCTCACAATCTGGGCGCACGCGTCCGGAACGTCCACCTTGATTTTGCGAGGATCGAGCGACTCGCCCTGCACGTGGGCAAACATCACCTGCACGGTGTTTTCGATCTCGTGGTACGGAGTCACGCCGGTCAGCAGGCTGTAGTAAGTGGCCCCCAGCGAATAGATGTCGCTGCGGGCATCCAGCGGCTTGGACTGACATTGCTCGGGACTCATGTAATACGGCGTCCCGATCACTTGTCCGGCCACCGTCAATTGCTGCACGCTGCCGACCGTCCGCTTGGCCAGGCCGAAATCGGCCAGCTTGACGATCCCCTCGGCGTTGCGCAGCAGGTTGCTCGGCTTGATGTCGCGGTGAATCATGCCGGCGGCGTGTGCCGCGGCCAGGCCCTGGCACGCGTCGGCGATAATTCGCGTCGCCTCGAGCGCAGAAAATGGGCCTGTTTGATGCAGAACTTGCGCGAGGTTGCCCCCGCTCATCAGCTCCATCGCGATGAAGTCGACGCCGTCTTGCTGTCCGATCTCGTAAAGCGCGACCACGTGGGGATTGGTGAGCCGGCCGGCGGCCTTCGCTTCCGACAGAAAGCGGTCGCGCGTCCCCTTGTCGGCCGCCAGCTCGGGCGGCAGGAGCTTGATCGCGACGTTGCGTTCGATGAGCGTGTCGAACCCCCGGTACACGACGCCCATCGCCCCCATGCCCAAGAGCTCCACAATCCGATAGCGGCCAATCGTGCGGCCGATCCAGGACTCGGGCGCTTGGTGGGTCGCGCTGCGGCTGCCGCTCGAGGGAGAGTCCGTGGAATCTACGGTGAGCCGGGTCTGATCGCTCGCCGAGGCGTCGCCGGTGAATTGGAAGATCGGCGCTGGCTTGGGATCGCTCGGTTGTGGTGACTCTTCGCCGCCCACGCCATGTCCTTCAAGGCCCGGCACCAGCTCAGTTCTTTTCAGTTCTTCCAGCTACTTTTGTAGTCACGACGGGAGTGTCATTCCACTGAATTCGGCCTCAGATCCCGGCACCGCCGAAAAGGCGGATCGTTGGCGAGATCACGGGATCGGGCGCCGCGAACGGACTACAAGATGTCCAACTCCCGGCTGGCTTCGCGCACGCGCGCCTTCAATCGCGGCGCGGCGTCCGACGCGCATTGAAAGACGACATGAAACGGCCGCGGCGTCCCCTGCGAGTCTTCCGCCTGCGCCCAGTCCTGGGCGGCCGTCTCCAGGACTTTCAACAGCGACGCGAGCTCTTTTTGCTCGCGGTCAAGCACCCGATCGCCCTCCGCGATCACCAGCAGGTAGGCATCGCCCGGCAGCCATTCCAAATCGACCAGGCACTCCAAGAGCGCATCCCAGTTCTCTCCGAAATAGTTGGGGAGCTGAAGGGCCGCTCCGCACTCGTTGAAGAACTCGGCGGCCGTGCGCGACTTCGATCCGCGAATCACGCGCACGACGGCCTGCCGCCCGGGAGTTTGCTGGATCGACCAGGCGAATTCGTACGCTTCGGACAATGCGGCCACCCACAGATGCAGATAGGGGGGCGCGGCGCGAAAGAGTGAATGCACGTCCATGCTCAGTGAATCCGTACAAAGGTCCGATAATGATCCGACGTGTAATAGGCGCTGCCGTCGGAGCCCGTCACCAGCCGATCCGCGCCGCGATTCTTGCCTTGCACGTGCGGGTGCACGTCCCATTCGCGGTATTGAATTGTGTTGGCGTTGCCATCGAAATTCGGCAGCGATTGATCGCCCCCTTTTCCCAGATTCAGAAACGTGCGGCCCCCTTCGTAGCCCTCCGGCGCGCGGTTGTTTCGTTCGACGTAGGCCAACACCTGCAGCGCGTGCTGGGGAACGCTCGCTCGGGGGCGCGTCCCTCTTCGACTTTCTGCAGGAGCCGATTGAACGAGCGAGGCCCCATCGGCGCCGGCATCGGAACCGACTTGGGTTGCCTCAATCCCCGGCAGCGGACGGTCGGGGACCTTCTGCGCCGCGCGCTCGTAAAAGGGCATCGCTTCGCTCAGTTGCTCCTCGAGATTGGCAATCCGCTTCTCGTGGCTCGGATGCGTCGACATGAATTCCATCGGCTGTCCGCCGCTGTTCATCTTCGCCATCCGTTTCCAGAAATCGATGGCCGCATGCGGATCGCGCCCGGCCGTGGCCATCAAGAGCAGCCCGATGCGGTCGGCTTCGGACTCGTGCTTTCGGCTGAAGGGGAGCAGGACGCCGAACTTGCCGCCCACCCCCAACACGCCGATCACTTCGCGTTGCTTCTGGGGATCCATATCGGAAAGTGCGCCGATCGCCGCCCCCTCGGCGATCTGCACGATCTGCTGCTGGGCCATCCGCTCGGCACCGTGATGAGCCAGCGCGTGGCCAATCTCGTGCCCCATGACTGCGGCGAGCGCGTTTTCGGTCTGAGCGACCGGAAGGATGCCGGTGTAGACGACGATCTTGCCCCCCGGCAGACAAAAGGCGTTGACCTCTTTGCTGGCGACGACGTTGCACTCCCATTTGAAATCGGGAGGCGTCAAGCCGGTGTGTTTGACAAATTCCGGGTCGCGCGACGCCGCGATCAGGTCTTCCGCCAGCCGGCGCACGACTTGGGTCACGGGCGAATCACGGACGACTTGCGCCTGCGACAGGACCTGCCCGTAGGCCTGCGCGCCGAGCGATGCCTCTTGCTCGGGGCCCATCCCC